>NZ_DAISXZ010000001.1:0-107204 GCF_036825565.1 Tepidimonas sp.
CCACCCGGACGCCCCGCCCTTTTCGTTGTGTGTCTATTGCGGCTCCCGCCCCGGCGCCGACGGCCGCTTTCTGCCGTTGGCCGAAGCCGTGGGCACCTGGATCGGCCGCCACGGCGGGCGGCTGGTCTATGGGGGTGGCAACCAGGGACTGATGGGCCGCGTCGCGGATGCGACGCTGGCGGCCGGCGGCACCGTGGTCGGCATCATCCCCGCAAGCCTGGTGGAGCGCGAGTTTGCCAAACGCGACTGCACCGAACTGCATGTGGTGCAGACGATGCACCAGCGCAAGCAGATGATGGCCGAGCGGGCCGACGCCTTCTTGGCGCTGCCCGGCGGCATCGGCACGTTCGAGGAGCTGTTCGAGGTGTGGACGTGGCGCCAGCTTGGCTACCACGACAAACCGGTCGGCATCCTGAATGCGGACGGCTATTACGATGCGCTGCTGCGCTTTCTGGCCCAGACGGTGACCGACGGCTTCGTGAGCGACTGGCAGATGGACTTAGTGGCCGTGGGCGCCAACCCGGGGGTCTTGCTGCCCCGGCTCGTCGAAGCCGCGGGCTGCTCGGTGCAGGCCCAGTTTCAGCAGATCTGATTCCGCCCGCCGCGGGTGGGCCGGCCCACGAAATCAGACGGCGGCGTCGTCTTCTTCGCCGGTGCGGATGCGGATCACCTTTTCCACGGGCGTGACGAAAATCTTGCCGTCGCCGATCTTGCCGGTGCGCGCCGCGCGCACGATGGCATCGATGCAGCGGTCGACATCGTCGTCGCGCACCACCACGTCGATGCGCACTTTGGGCAAAAAGTCCACGACGTATTCGGCACCGCGGTACAGCTCGGTGTGCCCCTTTTGGCGGCCAAAGCCCTTGACCTCGGTCACCGTCAAGCCCGTTACGCCCTGCTCGGCCAGCGCCTCGCGCACTTCCTCCAGCTTGAACGGCTTGATGACGGCGGTGATCTGCTTCATGCGGGACGACTCCGAAACGGCAAAGGGTACTCGACGGGGAACGCTAGACGGGCCCTGGGCGGTCCGGCCGGGCACGGCCGACTGCCAATGGAATCTACCATACCGGGGCGGGGTTTCGGGTCGCCCCCGCCCGCTCAACCCCGCCAGCGGTTGGTGTTGGGGTAGCGCCAGTCCTTGCCAAAACTGCGGTGCGTGACGCGAATGCCCACTGGCGCCTGGCGACGCTTGTATTCGTTGACGCGAATCAGCCGCACCACCTGCTCCACCGCCGCGGCGGGGAAGCCCTCGGCCACGATCTCTGCCGGACTGCGGTCATTTTCCATGTAGCGCTCGACGATGGCGTCCAACACATCGTAGGGTGGCAGCGTGTCTTGGTCCTTTTGGTCCGGGCGCAGCTCCGCGCTGGGCGGTCGGGTGATGATGCGCTCGGGGATCGGATCCCGCCCGCGGCCGAAGGGATCGTTCGCATTGCGCCAGCGCGCCAGCCGCCAGACCCACGTCTTGGCGACGTCCTTGATGACGGCAAAGCCGCCCGCCATGTCGCCATACAAGGTGCAGTAACCGGTGGCCATCTCGCTCTTGTTGCCAGTGGCCAGCACGATGTGGCCAAACTTGTTGGACAGCCCCATAAGCAGCGTGCCGCGGATGCGCGCCTGCAGGTTTTCTTCGGCGGTGTCGGCTGGCCGCCCTTCGAACAATGGATCGAGCGCGGCCAGAAACCGCTCGAAGATGGGTCCGATCGCGATCTCGTCGTAGCGCACGCCCAGCCGGGCCGCCATCTCGCGCGCATCCAACCACGAGATTTCCGCCGTGTACGGCGACGGCATCATCACGGCTCGCACCGACTCGGGCCCGAGTGCGTCGACGGCGATCGCCAGCACCAGCGCCGAGTCGATGCCCCCCGACAGGCCGATGATGGCACCGGGAAAGCCGTTTTTGCGCACATAGTCGCGCGTGCCCAGGACCAGTGCGTGCCACAGATCCGACTCGGTCGATGGCTCCGGCGCGATGGGCCCGCTCACCGTCCGGCCGTCGGGGCCATCGTCCAACTCCACGACCAGCAGATCCTCGGCAAAGCTGGGCGAACGGGCCGAGACCGCGCCGTGCGCATCCAGCGCGAAGCTGCGGCCCTCGAAGACGATTTCGTCCTGGCCACCGACCAGATGGGCATACACCAGGGGCCGCCCCGTTTGCAGGACCCGCTCGCGCATGGCGCGCTCGCGTTCATCGCCCTTGCCGATATGAAACGGCGAGGCGTTGATGACACAGAGGACGTCGGCGCCCGCATCCGCCGTCTCTGCCGCCGGACGGGCGTGCCACGCATCCTCGCAGATCAACAACCCTATGCGGTGGGTATGCCCGGCATGGGCCACCTCGAAGACACAGGGCCGGTCGCCTGGCACGAAGTAGCGCCGCTCGTCGAACACCTGGTAGTTGGGCAGCTCGCGCTTGGCGTAGCGGTAGGTGACGCGGCCTTCGCACAGCACGCTCGCGGCATTGAGGCAGGGGGTGCGGGCAACGCTGCGGCCGGCCGACGGCCCGGGCACACCGGGCGCTGGCAGCGGTTGTCCCACCACGATGTGCAGG
Source organism: Tepidimonas sp. (assembly GCF_036825565.1). Lineage (GTDB taxonomy): Bacteria > Pseudomonadota > Gammaproteobacteria > Burkholderiales > Burkholderiaceae_C > Tepidimonas. The sequence continues at coordinate 2,552 of NZ_DAISXZ010000001.1, forward strand.
CCCTTCAAGCCCGCCGTCTGCGCGGCGACCGATTGCACGGCATCATCGCAGGCATCGACGAACGCGGGCCGCATAAACAGGTCTTCGGCGGCGTAGCCGCAAATGGCCAGTTCCGGCGTCAGCAGCACCTGCACGCCCTGGGCGTGGGCCGCGTGCGCGGCGTCGATGATGCGGCGGGCGTTGCCGGCCAGGTCACCCACCACGAAATTGCACTGCGCCACCCCGATCTTGATCGCCATGGATGCCCCGAGGTCCTCTGAAAGCGCGGATTATGTCACCCGGGTCGTGCACGATCCGCATGCGGTGCCGCCCGACGCCTGGAATGCGCTGTTGCATGCCCAGCCGGATGGCCAGGCCTGCGGGCCGTTCATGCGCCACGAGTATTTGGCGGCGTTGCACGACAGCGGCTGTGCAACGGCTACCACCGGATGGGCGCCGCATTGGGTGACGCTCTGGTCGCGCGCCGATGGCGCGCTGGTCGCTGCCGCACCGCTGTACGTCAAGACGAACTCCTACGGCGAATACGTGTTCGACTGGGCGTGGGCCGAAGCCCACCACCGGCATGGGGTGCGCTATTACCCCAAGGGGGTGGTGGCGGTACCCTTCACCCCAGTGGCGGGCCCGCGCCTGCTGGCCCGGGACGCCACCGCGCGCGCCGCGTTGGTGCGGGCGCTGCTGGCCCACGGCCGCGCGCAGGGTTTGTCCTCGCTGCATGTGCTTCTGGGGACGGCCGCCGATCAAGCCGCAGCGGATGCGTCCGACCTGTTGGCCCGCGAGACGGTGCAATTCCACTGGCACAACCGCCATCCGACACGCGGTGGGGCGTTTGTCGACTGGGAAGACTTTCTGGCCACCCTGAGCCACGACAAGCGCAAGAAAATCCGCCAGGAGCGGCGCAAGGTGGCCGACGCGGGGGTGACCTTCGAGGCGCGCCGGGGCGCGGACATCACAGCGGAGGACTGGGCCTTCTTTACCCGCTGCTATCGGCAGACTTACCAGGAGCACGGCAATCCACCGTACCTCAACGAAGCGTTTTTCCGTTCCGTTGGCGCGGCCATGCCGCGTGCGTGGCTGATGTTCACTGCTCGCGATGCCGCGGGCGCCCCCATCGCGGCCAGCCTGGTCGCCCTCAGTGACGACAGCGCGTCGCCCGCCGCGGCCTACGGCCGGTATTGGGGCGCGGTGGCACGCGTGGATTGCCTGCACTTCGAGGCGTGCTACTACCAACCGCTGGCTTGGTGTTTGGCGCATGGTGTCGGGCGCTTCGAGGGCGGTGCCCAGGGCGAGCACAAAATCGCCCGCGCCCTGCTCCCCGCGGTGGTGCACAGCCGCCACTGGCTGGCGCACCCAGCGTTTGCGGACGCCGTGGGGGACTACCTGGTCCGCGAGCGCGCCGCGACGCAGCACTACCGTGCGGCACTGCAGGCGCACTCGCCGTTTCGTCAGGCGCCCTGCGCGCCCGCCTGAGCCTGATAGGCCTGCACGCCGGAGAGCACCTCCTGGCGCGCTTCCTCGACCGAACCCCAGCCGATCACCTTGACCCACTTGCCGGGGTCCAGGTCCTTGTAGTGCTCGAAAAAGTGTTCGATCGTCTTCAGGCGCACGGGGTTGAGGTCCTCGTACGATTTCCAGCGCGAGTACAGCGGCAAAAGCTTTTCGGTCGGCACGGCCAGCACCTTCCAGTCTACACCGCCTTCGTCTTCCATTTTCAGCACGCCAAGCGGGCGACATTTCACCACCACGCCCGGGGGCAGCGGCACGGGGGTGATGACCAGCACGTCCACCGGATCACCGTCGCCCGACAGCGTTTTCGGCACGTACCCGTAGTTGGTCGGGTAGTGCATGGCGGTGTTCATGAAGCGGTCGACGAAGATGGCGCCGGAGGCCTTGTCAACCTCGTATTTGATCGGCTCGCCGTGCATCGAGATTTCGATGATGACGTTGAAGGAGTCGGGGATCTTTTCGCCAGCGGAGACTTGGTCGAGGGACATAGGTACGCAGCTCGGAAAAAAGTGATGGAGATGAGAGAGTTTGGGGGATTTTACTGGCACGAGCCTGACGGGCCGGCGCAACACGGGGGGTGCATCGCGGCGCGCCTTGCGCTACAGTGAATGCGTTGGCCAATCGCCGCCGACTGACGCGCCACGGTGCGCGCCGGCGGTGAGGAAGCAACGCAGCGGAAGCCGGCGGCTCGCTTGCGTTGGCTTCCTCCAAGTCGAACCTTTTGAGGAGACACTGGCATGGTTGGTCAATCCGCGCTGATATTTGCGGTGGTCTGCGCGCTGGTTGCCGTGGCGTACGGCATCTGGGCACGGACCTGGATCCTGGCGCAAGACCCCGGCAACCCCCGCATGCAGGCGATCGCCGCAGCGGTGCAAACGGGTGCCGCCGCCTACCTGGCACGGCAATACAAGGCGATCGCGGCGGTGGGCGTCGTGCTTGCGGCGCTGATCGCGGTGGCCATCGACGGGGTGACGGCGGTGGCCTTCGTCGTGGGGGCGGTGCTGTCAGGCGCCTGCGGCTTCATCGGCATGAACGTGTCGGTGCGCGCCAATGTGCGCACCGCTCAGGCGGCGGCGCGCGGCATCGGGCCGGCGCTGGAGGTGGCGTTTCGTGGCGGGGCCATCACGGGCATGTTGGTGGTGGGCCTGGGTCTGCTGGGCGTAACCGCGTTCTATGGCTTTCTGGTCGGCAACGGGCAACTGACGCCCGACCGTAAGCTGACCACACTGTTGCAGCCGCTCATCGGCCTGGCGTTTGGCGCCTCGCTGATTTCGATTTTTGCGCGCCTGGGCGGCGGCATCTTTACCAAGAGCGCCGACGTCGGGGCCGATTTGGTGGGCAAGGTGGAGGCAGGCATCCCCGAGGACGACCCGCGTAACCCCGCAGTCATCGCCGACAACGTCGGCGACAACGTAGGCGACTGCGCTGGCATGGCAGCCGACCTGTTCGAGACGTATGCGGTCACACTCATTGCCACTATCGTCCTGGGGGCTTTGCTGGTGACTGCGGCCCCGGTGCAAGCGAGCCTGTATCCGCTGGCGTTGGGCGGGGTGTCGATTCTGGCGTCCATCGTGGGCTGCTTCTTCGTCAAAGCGACGCCGGGCATGAAGAATGTGATGCCGGCGCTGTACAAGGGGCTGATCGTCGCGGGCGCCCTGTCGGCCGTGGCGTTTTATGGGGTAACGGTGTGGCTGATGCCCGATGACGCCATCACCGCCAGCGGCACGCAGTGGCGGCTTTGGGCAGCGGCGCTGGTCGGATTGGCGCTGACGGCGGCCATGGTCTGGATCACCGAGTACTACACTGGCACCGACTACGCCCCGGTGCGGCACGTCGCGCAGGCCTCCACCACCGGCCACGCCACCAACATCATCGCCGGCATCGGCGTGAGCATGAAGTCCACCGCTTGGCCGGTGCTGGCGGTGTGCGCGGCCATCGTCGCCTCGTACGCGCTGGCGGGCCTGTACGGGGTGGCCGTCGCGGCCACCTCGATGCTGAGCATGGCGGGCATCGTGGTCGCGCTGGACGCTTACGGCCCCATCACCGACAACGCCGGCGGGATCGCCGAGATGGCTGAACTGCCCTCTAGCGTGCGCGACGTCACCGATCCGCTGGATGCGGTGGGCAACACCACCAAGGCAGTCACCAAGGGCTATGCCATCGGCTCGGCCGGACTGGCTGCCCTGGTGCTGTTTGCCGACTACACGCACAAGCTGGAGGACGCCGGCCGAGCGCTGCGCTTCGATCTGTCCGACCCGATGGTCATCGTCGGCCTGTTCATCGGTGGCCTGATCCCCTACCTGTTCGGGGCGCTGGCCATGGAGGCGGTGGGCCGCGCCGCTGGCAGCGTGGTCGAGGAGGTGCGCCGCCAGTTCCGCGAGATCGCGGGCATCATGGACGGCACGGCCAAGCCGGATTACGGACGCGCGGTGGATATGCTGACGACGGCGGCTATCAAGGAAATGATGCTGCCCAGCCTGCTGCCGGTGGTCGTGCCGATCGTGGTCGGCTTGGCGCTGGGGCCGGTCGCTCTGGGGGGGCTGCTCATGGGCACCATCGTTACCGGGCTGTTCGTCGCCATCAGCATGTGCACGGGGGGCGGAGCCTGGGACAACGCCAAGAAGTACATCGAGGACGGCCACCACGGCGGCAAGGGGTCCGACGCGCACAAGGCCGCCGTCACCGGCGACACCGTGGGCGACCCCTACAAGGACACCGCCGGCCCAGCGGTCAACCCGCTGATCAAAATCATCAACATCGTGGCGCTGCTGATCGTGCCGCTGCTGGCGTGACCGCGCGCCTGCCCGGGCGAGGGGGGTGCCCGTCCCGCCCCCCGCGGCGCCCGACCTCAGGCAGCGGCGCAGCCTCACAGCCACTGCGCGATGACGTCGATGTCCTCGGCAAAGAGCTGGCCGCGCTCGGCCGTCAGGATGCGGCCGTCGCGCCCGCGCACCAGCGTGATCGGCAGGCCCTTGGGCTTGGGCATGGCGCGCTGGATGTCGGGTGTGACCCACGCGCACGGGAAGGCATAGCCGCGCTGTTGCAGATAGCGCAGCGCCGCCTCGCGCGTGCGGTCGATCGACAGGGTCAGCAATTGCCAGCCAGGACGCTGGCGGTGCCGCTGCCAGAAGGCGTTGAGATGCGGCGTCGTGGCCGCGCAGAACGGGCAAGTGCTGGCCCACCAGTACAACACCAGCACCTGGCCGTCGGCGCGCGCTGGCTCGAAGCGCGCGCCGTCCAGCAGCTCCATCGGCGGCACGGACCACAGGGTACCCAGCGCCGGCAGCGGGGGCGCCTTGGCTTCGGCCGCGGCGACATCGGCCGGCTGCGCGCTGCCGTGGCCGGCGACGGCGGCCAGCACCAGCGCGCCAGCGCCGGCCATCCAGTCACGTCGGTTCGAGCTCATCGTGTCTCCTCGTCGCCAGCCCTGTCGCCCATGGGAAACCCCATCCGCGTCTCAGGCGGCGGTTGGCGATAATCTAGCGCACCATGGCCGAGCGTGTCATTCCCCTTTATGACCAGCGCGTCGCGGCGCTGGCGGCGCCGCGTCCCTCCACACCCGTCAAGCCTCAGGGATGGCTGCTCGACCGCCTGCAGCGGCCGCTGCGCGACCTGCGCATCAGCGTCACCGACCGCTGTAACTTCCGCTGTAGCTACTGCATGCCCAAGGAGGTGTTCGGCAAGGACTACCCGTACTTGCCGCACGCGGACCTGCTGACGTTCGAGGAAATCACCCGGCTGGCACGCATCTTTCTCGCGCACGGCGTGCGCAAGATCCGCCTGACCGGCGGCGAGCCGCTGCTGCGCAAGCACATCGAACGCCTGGTCGAGATGCTGGCCGCGCTGCGCACGGTGGATGGCACGCCGCCGGAACTGACACTGACCACCAACGGCAGCCTGCTGGCCCGCAAGGCGCGTGCGCTGCGCGACGCCGGCCTGCAGCGCGTCACCGTCAGCCTGGACGGCTTGGACGACGCGGTGTTCCGGCGCATGAACGACGTCGGCTTTCCCGTGGCAGAGGTGCTGGACGGCATCGCCGCCGCGCAGGCGTCGGGGCTGGCGCCGATCAAGGTCAACATGGTGGTCAAGCGTGGCACCAACGACGACCAGATCGTGCCGATGGCGCGCCACTTCCGCGGCAGCGGCATCGTGCTGCGCTTCATCGAATACATGGACGTGGGCAGCTCCAACGGCTGGTGCATGGACGAGGTGCTGCCCAGCGCCGAGGTACTGGCGCGGCTGCGGCAGGCCTTCGCGCTGGTGCCATTGGAGCCCGGCAGCCCCGGCGAGACCGCCGAGCGCTGGGGCTACGCCGATGCCGACGGCCGCCACGACCCGGCGCTGGGTGAGGTCGGCTTCATCAGCAGCGTCACGCAGGCGTTCTGCCGCGACTGCAACCGCGCACGTCTATCGACTGAAGGGCGGCTGTACTTGTGCCTGTTCGCCGAGCGCGGCTACGATCTGCGCGCGCTGCTGCGCGGCGGTGCCAACGACGCCGAGATCGCCGCCTCGCTGGCGGCCATCTGGGGCCAGCGCGCCGACCACTATTCCGAGATCCGCGCCACGCTGCCGCCCGAGACGCGCCGCGCCGCACGACGCATCGAGATGAGCTACATCGGGGGCTGACCGCATGACGAGCACCCCGCCGACCTTGTTGCCCCCACCGCCCGCACCGCGAACGGTCACCGGTGTGGTTCTGGCCGGCGGGCAAGGCAGCCGCATGGGCGGGGTCGACAAAGGGCTGCAATCCTTTCACGGGGCGCCGCTGGCGCTGCACGCCTTGTGGCGGCTGCGCATGCAGCACGGAGACTGGATGGCCGACTGCATGATCAACGCCAACCGCAACCTGGCGGCGTACGAAGGTTTTGGCGTGCCGGTCTGGCCCGACGAGCTGGGCGGCTACGCCGGCCCCCTGGCGGGCATGCTGACGGCGCTGATGCACTGCGAGACGCCCTACTTGCTGACCGTGCCGTGCGACACCCCCCGGCTGCCGCTGGATCTGGCACAACGGCTGTGCCAGGCCCTGACCGAGCAGCAGGCCGACCTAGCGATGGCCGCCGCCCCCGAGGCCGACGGCCGCGTTCGCACCCAGCCCGTGTTCTGCCTGCTGGGGGCGCACCTGCTCGAGAGCCTGAGCGCGTTTTTGCAGGAGGGCGGTCGCAAAATCGACGCCTGGACCGCGCGCCACCGCTGTGCGGTCGTGTCCTTCGACCGCCCCGACGACGACCCCCTCGCCTTCACCAACATCAACACACGCGGGGAGCTGCACGCCTTGCAACAGGCCGCTGCCGCCCCCTGACCGCTGTGGCCGCCCAGTGCTCGCAGATCGGCCAGCCACCTCGCCCCCCAACCATGAAGACGCTCGATCAGATCGCCGCCGAACTCCAGGGCTATGACCCCGGGGCCCTTCCCGCCACGACCGTGGGTGATTTTCTGGCCCAACTGGTCGAGCCGCTGTCCGACACGGAGACGGTGGGGGTTTTCGAGGCGCTAGATCGGGTGCTGGCGCAAGACATCATCTCCCCCATCGACGTGCCGCCGCACGACAACGCCGCCATGGATGGTTTCGCCGTGCAGGGGGCCTGCCTGTCGGGGAACGGGGAGACGGTCTTGCGCGTGGTGGGCACCTGCTACGCGGGGGATACCCGCTGGTCCCACCCCATCCCGGCGGATGCCTGCGTGCGCATCATGACCGGGGCGGTGATGCCCGACGAGCTGGACACTGTGGTGCCGCTGGAGTTCGTGCGCACGGAGCGGGACGGCGCGCAGGAGCGCGTGCACATCCCCGCCCGGGTGGTCCAGCCCGGCGATCACCGACGCCGGCGTGGCGAAGACCTGACGGCCGGACGGGCGGCCGTGCGCGCGGGCCAACGCCTTGGACCGGCAGCGCTGGGCCTGATTGCCAGCCTGGGCATCGCGCGGGTTCCCGTGGTGCGGCGGCTGCGCGTGGCGTATTTTTCCACCGGCGACGAGATCGTCTCGCTGGGCGAGCCGCTGCGCGAGGGCACCATCTACGACAGCAACCGCTACACCGTCTACGGCCTGCTGCGACGGCTGGGCGTGGAGGTAATCGACCTGGGGGTAGTGCGCGACGATCCGGCTGCGCTGGAGGCGGCCTTCCGGCAGGCGGCCGCGCAAGCCGACGCCATCATCACCAGCGGGGGCGTGAGCATGGGCGAGGCCGACCACACCAAGGCCATGATGCGCCGCCTGGGGGATGTGGCGTTTTGGCGGATCGCCATGCGTCCGGGCCGTCCGATGGCGGTCGGCCGCCTGCTGGACCCCGCGGGCGGCGCGCCGACGGTGCTGTTCGGCCTGCCCGGCAACCCTGTCGCGGTGATGGTGACGTTTCTGGCCTTCGTGCGCCCGGCCCTGTTGCGCATGATGGGTGTGCGCAAGACGGCGCCCGTGCTGCTGCGTGCCCGCAGCGCCGAGGCGATGCGCAAAAAACCGGGGCGCACGGAGTATCAGCGAGGCATCGTGACGCGGGAGGCCGACGGCTCCCTGCGGGTGCGCACCACGGGCAACCAAGGCTCGGGCGTGCTGCGCTCGATGGTCGAGGCCAACGGGCTGATCGTGCTGGGGCACCAGCAGGGGCCCGTGGCCGTGGGCGACGAGGTGGATGTGATGATGTTCGACGGCGTGATCTGATCCGGCTGCGGCCGTGCCCCCGCCGCAACCGTACCGTAGCGTCAGCCCAGCAGCATCAAGCCCACCTGCAGCAACACCAGCAGCACCAGCACCGACAGATCCACGCCGCCCACGGTGGGGACGATGCGCCGCACCGGGGCCAGCACTGGATCCAGCAGCCGACCCAAGGTCCCGATCAAGGGCGAAAACGGCTGCACCCAGGTCAACACCGCATAGACCAGCAGCAACAGCATCAACCCCTGCAACACGGTGCGCAGCAACATCTGCAGCGCCAGCAAGGGCACGGTCACGGCAAAACCCAAAGCCTCCACGCCCGGCAGCGCGCCGCCCCACAGCAGGTGCACCAGCCCCGCGTAGGCCAGCGCCAGCAGTGCCGCGGCCAAAAAACTGCCCCAATCCTCATTGGCCTGGGCCCAGGCGCGGGGCAGCGAGCGGCGCAGCGGCTGCACGATCCAATCCGTCACCGCAATGACGAACGGCCCCGGCTGGGTGGCCATGCGCAGACGCCGCGTGTTCATCCAGCCTCGCAGCAAGGCCGCGCCGATCAAAAAGAAGGACAGCGTGTCGAGCAAAAACAGGACGATTCGCATGGACCGATGGGCGAAGGTGACGACGAGCGGCCGCGTCAACCGCGACCGGGGCGCGCACGACGTCCGCGCCCGGACAGCCGGGATTGTGCCGCAGACCCCGCCCCAGCCGCACGCGGGGCGGACCGTTGGCCCCTGCCTGCGCCCGACGACGCCCCCGGGCCACGGGACGACGCCGGTGCAGGCGCAGACGCCCCCCGGCCACCCTTGCCCGCGCGACGGCTGGGGGGCGTGTCCACCACCTCGCCGGCCTCCGCATTGGGCTCCCGTGGGGTGCGGCCGGTGGGGCGGCCGCTGCCCCGCTCGGACCGGCCTTGCGCGGCTGCATCCTCGCGCACCAGTCGGAAATCGATGCGCCGTCCGTCCAGATCGACACGGCTGACCTGAACTGCCACCTTGGAGCCCAGGGTGTAGCGCACGCCCGTACGCTCGCCGCGCAGTTCCTGCCGGCGCTCGTCGTAGCGGAAGTACTCGCCCCCCAGTTCGGTGATGTGCACCAAGCCCTCGACATACAGGCTGTCCAGGGTGACGAACAGGCCGAAGCTGGTGACGGCTGTGACGGTGCCGGCAAACTCCTCGCCCAGGCGCTCGCGCATGTATTTGCACTTGAGCCAGGCCTCGACATCGCGGCTGGCCTCGTCGGCGCGGCGTTCGTTGGCGCTACAGTGCAGCCCGGCTGCCTCCCAGCCCAGCACCTCGCTGGACGGGCGCCCGCGCGAGCGCTTCATGGCCTCCGACGCGCCGCGCTCCTCCAGCCGCTTGGCCAGCTTGGCCTGCGCCTCGCCGGGAATGGGCAAGACCGGCAGGTGATAGCGCTCGCCCTTGAGGATGGCCTTGATCACCCGGTGCACCAGCAGGTCCGGGTAGCGCCGGATGGGGCTGGTGAAGTGCGTGTAGGCGTCGAACGCCAGCCCGAAATGCCCCACGTTGTGCGGCGAGTACATGGCCTGCTGCATCGAGCGCAGCAGCATTTGGTGGATCTGCGGCGCATCGGGCCGGTCGGCCGTCGCCTTGGACAGGGCCTGAAAGTCGCGCGGCCCCGGCATGTCACCGATGGTCGCCGGCACCCCCAGCGCCTTGAGGTATTCGCGCAAAATCTCGACCTTGTCGGCCGACGGCCGCTCGTGCACGCGGTACAGCCCCGGGTGGTGGTGGGTGGCGATGAACTCGGCCGCGCAGACGTTGGCCGCCAGCATCGCCTCCTCGATCAGGCGGTGCGCATCGTTGCGCGTGCGCGGCTCGATGCGCTCGATGCGGCCGGCCTCGTCGCAGACGATGCGCGTCTCCACCGTTTCCAAGTCCACCGCGCCGCGGGCCTCGCGCGCGGCAAGCAAGGCGCGGTAGACGTCGTGCAGATTCAGCAGATGCGGCACCATGGCCGCGTAGCGCTGGGCCTCGGCCCCGCGCGTGTTCTGCAGGATCGCCGCCACCTCGGTATAGGTGAAGCGCTGGTGACTGTGCATCACCGCCGGATAGAACTGGTAGCCCTGCACCAGCCCCTTGGCGTCGATCAGCATGTCGCACACCATGCACAAGCGGTCCACACCGGGGTTGAGCGAGCACAGGCCGTTGGAGAGCTTCTCCGGCAGCATCGGGATGACGCGGCGCGGGAAGTAAACGCTGGTGGCGCGGTCGTAGGCGTCGATGTCCAGCGGCGAGCCGTTGCGCACGTAGTGGCTGACGTCGGCGATGGCCACCAGCAGCCGCCAGCCCTTGCCCCGGCCGACGCGCGCCGGCTCGCAATAGACGGCGTCGTCGAAGTCGCGCGCATCCTCGCCATCGATGGTCACCAGCGGCACGTCGGTCAGGTCTACCCGGCCGCGGCGGTCCACGGCCCGCACCTTATCCGGCAGCGCGCGCGCCTCGGCCAACGCCCCGTCCGAGAACTGGTGCGGCACACCGTACTTGCGCACCGCGATTTCGATTTCCATGCCGGGGTCGTCGATGTCGCCCAGCACCTCTTTGACGCGCCCGACCGGCTGGCCATAGAGCGCCGGCGGCTCAGTCAACTCCACCACCACCACCTGCCCGGGCTGGGCCGTCCCTGTGGCGCCTTTGGGAATCAGCACGTCCTGGCCGTAGCGCTTGTCTTCCGGCGCGACGAGCCACACACCGTTTTCGTGCAACAGACGGCCGATGATCGGCGAGCCGGATCGCGCCAGGATCTCGGTCACGCGGCCCTCGGGGCGCCCGCGCCGGTCGTAGCGCACGATGCACGCCTTGACACGGTCTTTGTGTAGCACGGCGCGCATCTCGTTGGGTGGCAGGTACAGATCGGGCTGGCCGTCGTCGCGCACGACGAAGCCGTGGCCATCGCGGTGGCCCAGGACCACCCCTTCGATTTCGGGGAGGGAGACGGTGGATTTTTCTTTCACGGACAAGGGATTTCCTGCGGGGGGATAGACCCGCTTGATGTGTATAATTCTGATGTCCTGAAGCGCCCAGGTGGCGGAATTGGTAGACGCACTAGTTTCAGGTACTAGCGCCGAGAGGCGTGGAGGTTCGAGTCCTCTCCTGGGCACCAGATGTGGGGTAGCCAGCTTGGCGGTCGCGCTCTCACTCGACGACGTAGTGCTCCGATCATACCGCGCCCCGTCCCGACCTGCAGAAAAACCCGCCCGGAAACCGTCCCGGCGGGTTTTTTTGTTGCGCAAACCCCTTCGACGACGGCCACCGCCCGCCTCGAAAACCCCTTCCGAATGCTGCTATAATTTTGCCATTCCTGAAGCGCCCAGGTGGCGGAATTGGTAGACGCACTAGTTTCAGGTACTAGCGCCGAGAGGCGTGGAGGTTCGAGTCCTCTCCTGGGCACCATGATCCGTTGATCTGCTCTCGGAGCAACGCTCGAACCGGCCTGCGCCGGCTTTTTTTTTGGGGCGCCGCTCAGACCGGCAGGCCGATCAGATCGTGGCCGTCTGCCGCCACGATGCGGGCCTTGATGAAGTCCCCCGTTCGGTAGGCCTTGCTCGCCTTCTCGGGCGGCAGCAGGCGCACGGTACCGTCGATCTCTGGCGCGTCGGCATAGGTCCGCCCCACCCCGCCCTTCTTGCCCAGGCCCAGTGACTGGTCCACCAGCACCTGCATGGTGGACCCGATGCGGCGCTGCAGGCGCTCCACGGCCACGGCCTCGGCCACCGCCATGAAGCGCGCGCGGCGCGCCTGGCGCACCGCGTCCGGCAGCGCACCGGACAGGGCATTGGCGGCCGCGCCCTCCACCGGCGAGTAGGCAAAGCAACCCGCGCGGTCGATCTGCGCCTCGCGCACGAAGTCGAGCAGGTGCGCGAATTCCTCTTCCGTTTCGCCGGGAAATCCGGCGATGAAGGTGCTGCGCACGACCAGTTCGGGGCAGACTTCGCGCCAGCGGCGTATGCGCTCCAGGTTGCGCTCGCCGCTGGCGGGGCGCTTCATGCGCCGCAGCACATCGGGATGGCTGTGCTGGAACGGCACGTCCAGATACGGCAACACCAAGCCTTCGGCCATGAGCGGCACGATGTCGTCCACGTGGGGATATGGGTAAACATAGTGCAGCCGCACCCAGGCGCCGTGCGCACGCGCCAGCGTACCCAACTCGCGCACCAGGTCGAGCATCCGCGTGCGCACGGGGCGCCCGTCCCAAAACCCGGTGCGGTACTGCACATCGACGCCGTAGGCGCTGGTGTCCTGGCTGATGACGAGCAACTCTTTGACCCCACCCTCGAACAGCCGGCGCGCCTCGGAAAGCACGTCGCCGATCGGGCGGCTGACGAGGTCGCCGCGCATCGACGGGATGATGCAGAAGGTGCAGCGGTGGTTGCAGCCCTCGCTGATCTTCAGGTACGCATAGTGGCGCGGGGTGAGCTTGACGCCGACGCCCTCGATGGCGTTGCTGGGTGGGGGCACCAGGTCCACGAAAGGGTCGTGCGGCTTCGGGGCGTGGGCGTGGACGGCATCGAGCACCTCGTCTGTGGCGTGCGGGCCCGTCACGGCCAACACTGCCGGATGCAGCGCCTTGACCAAATTGTCCCCGTGCGCATCCGCCCGTGCGCCCAGACAGCCGGTGACGATGACCTTGCCGTTGGCCGCCAACGCCTCGCCGATGGCGTCCAGGCTTTCCTTGACGGCATCGTCGATGAAGCCGCAGGTGTTGACAATGACCAAGTCCGCACCCTCGTACTGGCGAGTGGTACGGTAGCCCTCGGCGCTCAGGCGGGTGAGGATAAGCTCGGAATCGGTCAGGGCTTTGGGGCAGCCCAGGCTGACGAAGCCAACGGTCGGCGCCTGGGCGCCGGGGCGATCGGGGGTCGGGATGGACATCCCTATATTGTCTCTGGTCGCGCTGGCACGCGCCTGGCGGGGCCGGCCATCAGTGGGGGCGCTTGACCCCAAAGGCGCCGAGCATCTGCTCCTGCATCTGCGCCAACGCCTTTTGCGATTGGGCAAAGAAGTTGCCCATCATCAGCGGCGTCTGCGCGGCCATGAACTGCTGCCACACTTCGGGGGTCAGCTCCTTGGCTTGCTCGGCCACCTTCTGCTGCAGCTCCATGAAAATCTGCAGGTTGCGCTCCAGGTACGAGCCCATGAAGTCCTGCATGGCGTGACCATAGAATCGGATGATGTTCGCCAGCATCTTTTCCGAAAAGAGTGGCACGCCCGCAGTTTCCTCTTCCAGAATGATCTGCAACAGGATCGAGCGCGTGAGATCCTCCCCCGTCTTGGCGTCGCGCACGACGAACGGCTCGGCACGCATGACCAGCGCCTTGACATCACTGAGCGTGATGTAGGACGACGAATCGGTGTCGTACAGGCGACGGTTGGGGTATTTTTTGATGACACGGACCGCGGGGCCGGCCGATTCGGGCTGCTGCGTGGCTTCGGTTGCGTCGGCCTTGGCCTTCGTTGACTGCACGAAACGGACTCCTGAGACGATGAATGCAAAGATTGCCGCACGAGCGCACGACACCCCTCGGGGCATTGTAGAACGGTCGGGACGCCTTGCCGGACGGGGATTTCCCGGCGTCGAACGTAATGGTGGATCGACGCCATGAGCGCCCCGCCCGCCTCCGCCGCACCGGCCGCGCCGCGCTCCCCGACGGCGCTTTTTTGGGCCTGCACCTGGCTGGCGCTGCAGGGTTTTGGGGGCGTACTGGCCGTGGTGCAGCAGGAGCTGGTGGAGCGGCGCCGCTGGCTGACGCGCGAGCAGTTTTTGGAGGACTGGGCGGCCGCCCAATTGCTGCCCGGCCCCAACGTGGTCAATCTGTCGCTGATGATCGGCGGGCGCCACTTTGGCTGGCGGGGGGCCGTGGCCGCGCTGGCGGGGATGCTGCTGGCGCCGCTGGTACTGCTGCTGGTGATCGCGATTGCCTTCACCCACGTGGCGGCCCACCCCATGGCACAGGGGGCGCTGCGCGGCATGGGGGCGGTGGCGGCGGGGTTGATCCTGGGGACGGCGCTGCGGCTGCTCGCCCCGCTGCGGGAGAATGTGCTCGGGACGAAGGCCTGCGCCGCGCTGGCGGTATCGACCTTCGTTGCCGTGGCCTGGGTGCGGCTGCCACTGGCCCTGGTGCTGGCGGTGATCGGCGGCCTGGGCTGGGGCCTTGCCGCCCGGCGGTTGCATCGCCCGGACGAGGAGCGTTCATGATGGCGACGACGGACGCGGCCCTGGCCGCGAGCGGACTGGCGGCGGCGGACTGGCTGGCGATCTTCACGCACTTTCTGTCGCTGTCGTTGCTCGCGATCGGGGGCGCCATCACCACGGCGCCGGACATGCACCGCTATCTGGTTACACAGAACGGCTGGTTGAGCGAGTCGCAGTTTTCGGCGGCCATCGCGCTGGCGCAGGCCGCCCCGGGGCCCAACATTCTGTTCGTGGCGCTGATGGGCTGGACGGTCGGCCTCAACAGCGCCGGGGGGCCGGCGGCCGGCCCGAGCGCCTGGGGGCCGGGGCTGTTGGGGGTCGTCGTGTGCCTGGGGGCGATGCTGCTGCCCTCGTCGCTGCTCACCTACGGCGTCGCGCGCTGGCTGCACCCGCGGCGTGGCTGGTAGCCGGTGCAGGCGTTCAGGCACGGACTGCTCCCGGCGGTCGTGGCGCTGCTATTCGCCTCGGGCTGGTTGATGGCGCGCGGATCCGGCGATTGGCGCCAGGACGGAGCGCAGTGGCTGCTGGCCGCTGCCAGTGCGCTGATCGTCTGGCGCACGCGGCTGCACCTGTTGTGGTTGTTGGCCGCCGGCGCACTCCTGGGCGCTCTGGGCTGGGTTTGATGCCGCCCGCGCCGAGGGCGCGCAACTAACCCAGATGAGCGTCAAGCGGGCGCGGTGGACGACGCGGCCAGCCGCTGCCGGACCGCCTCGTACAGGCAGACCGCGCTGGCGACCGACACGTTCAAACTCTCGACCACCCCGCGCATGGGGATGGACACCAGTTCGTCGCACGTGCGGCGCACCAGCGGGCGTATCCCCTTGCCCTCCGACCCCAGAACCACGGCCACGGGACCGCGCCAGTCGTGCTGATGTAGGCTGCGCGGGGCGTCGTCGCTTGTGCCGATGATCCACAACCCGCGCTGTTTGAGTGCCTCCAGCGTGCGGGCCAGGTTGGTGACCATGAAGTACGGGACCGTCTCGGCCGCTCCGCTGGCCACCTTGGCCACCGTGGCGGTGAGTCCGCAAGACTGATCCTTGGGGGCGATAACGGCATGCGCCCCGGCCCCGTCGGCCACGCGCAGGCAGGCCCCCAGGTTGTGCGGGTCGGTAACGCCGTCGAGCACCAACAGCAGCGGCGGATCGGACCGGCGCTCGGGCTCACTGCGGGCGTCCAATTGGTCCAGCAAATCGTCCAAGGTGCGGGCCTGCGCCACGGGCTGCACCCGGGCCACCACGCCCTGGTGGTTGGCGCCTCCCGCCAACTTGGCCAGCCGGGGGCCGTCGGCCTCGATGACGCGCACCCCCGCCTCCCGCGCACGCTGCAAAAACTGGCGCATGCGGACATCGCGGCGGGTGGGGTCGGCGTAGACCTCTAGAATGGTGGACGGCGCGGTCTTCAGGCGCACGCCGACGGCGTGAAACCCGAACAGGATTTTGGTTTCGGACGACATGGGGCGCGATTATGCGTCTCGGGCGCGGCCAGCTTCGATGGCGATGCGGCGCTCGCAGCGCGCGGCAATCGCCGGATCGTGCGTGACCAGCACCAGGGTGGTGCCGTGTTCGCGGTTCAAATCGAACATCAGCTGCATGACGCGCTCGCCGGTGGCGTGGTCGAGGCTGCCGGTCGGCTCGTCGGCCAGGAGCACCGCCGGCTCGACCACAAAAGCGCGCGCCAGGGCGACGCGCTGCTGCTCGCCACCGGACAGCACCCGCGGGTAGTGCCCCAGCCGCTCCCCCAGACCCACGCGCTCCAGCATGCGCAGGGCGGCCGCGCGGGCGTCGCGCCGGCCGGCCAGCTCCAGCGGCAGCATGACGTTTTCCAGCGCGGTGAGGTTGCCCAGCAACTGAAAGCTCTGGAACACGAAGCCCACTTTGCGCGCCCGCAGCGCGGCGCGCGCGTCTTCGTCCAGCGCGAAAATGTCGACACCGTCCAGGTGAACCGTGCCGGCGGTCGGGGTATCCAACCCGGCGATCAGGGACAGCAGGGTGCTCTTGCCCGAGCCGGATGCGCCGACAATGGCCAGGGTCTCGCCCGGGGCGACGGCAAATTCGACGTCGTGCAGGATGCCGAGCGTGCCCGTCGCATCGGTGACCGATTTGGACAGGCGGTGCACGGTAATGATGGATGTGGACATGAAAGGCCTTTGACTTGAACCGCAGAGACTGTAACGCCACCGTGCTGGCCGCCGCCGCACTCGCGTACCTGCCCTTCAGAGCGGGGGCCGCCGAGCCGGGTTCCGCGCCGGTGATTCTGGTGGTGGGTGACTCGTTGAGCGCCGAATACGGACTGGCGCGCGGCACCGGGTGGGTGGCACTCTTGGAACGACGGCTGCAGGAAGCCCGGCGCACGGCGCGGGTGGTCAACGCCAGCGTCAGCGGCGACACGACGGCCGGGGGCCGCTCGCGGCTGGCCCCCCTGCTCGAGCGCCATCGTCCCGCCCTCGTCGTGCTGGAGCTGGGCGGCAACGACGCCTTGCGCGGCCTGCCGCTGAAGACGACGCGCGACAACCTGCGCGCCATGATCCGCGCCAGCCGCGACGCCGGCGCGCGCGTGCTGCTCCTGGGCATGGACATGCCGCCCAACTATGGCGAGCGCTACCGCGCCCAGTTCCGCGCCGTCTATGCGGACCTGGCCCGGGAAGAAAAAGTGGCCCTGGTGCCGTTTTTCCTGACCGGTGTCGCCGATGGGCCGCAAGCCGCCGCCCTGTTCCAGGACGACCGCATCCACCCCAACGAGCGGGCGCAGCCGATCCTGCTGGACAACGTGTGGCCGGTCATGCGACCGCTGCTGCCGAAAGGATAATTGGGCTACCTCAGCCCGATGCAGTTCGAGCCGCGCTGGTACGAGGCACAGCGCAAAAATGCCGCGTGCCCCCGGGGGTTAAGAACTCCACGAAACAGGGGCAAGGTCACCGGCGCGGGCCTGAGCCGCCGTCAGCCCAGCACCGCCCACGCCTGCGCGAGGTCGGCGCGCAGGTCCTCGGCGTCCTCCAGCCCCACCGCCAGCCGCACCACGCGCGGCGCGTACGGCCACGGGCGCGGGCGCATGGCAGGGATGTCGTACGGCATACACAGGCTGACCGGCCCGGCCCAGCTGTAGCCGAGCCGGAACAGCCGCAGCGCGTCGCAGAAAGCGTCGATGCGCCCCGGCGCCACGTCCGGCTCGAAGACCACCGTCAGCAGCGCCGCCGCACCGCGCGCCAGGCGCCGCCAGTGGTCATGGCCGGGCGAGCCGGGCAGTGCCGGATGCAGCACGCGCACCACGCGCGGCTGCCGCGCCAGCCAGTGGGCCAACTCGCGGCAGCGCTCGTCTTGCGCGCGGTAGCGCAGCCCCAAGGTCGGCAGCCCGCGCAGCACGGCCTCGACGTCGTTGGCCCCCACACCCAGGCCCAGCCGCATGTGCGTCATCAGCAGCGCGTGATGCAGCGCCTCGTCGCGCGTGCACACCGCCCCCATCAGCACGTCGGCACCACCGCTGGCATATTTGGTCAGCGCCTGCATCGCCACGTCCACGCTCCAGTCGAACGGCGCGTAGGCCACGCCGGCCCCCCAGGTGTCGTCCAGCGCCGTAACGATCGGCCGCGCGCGCCCCGCGTTGGCGCGGCGCACCACCTCCACCAGTGCCGGCACGTCCGGAAATTCCAGCGTCACCGAGCCAGCCGCTTCCAGCCACACCAGGCGCGTGCGTTCGCCAATCCCCGCGGCCAGGTCGGCCGGGTCCATCGGGTCGTAGACGCGGTGGGTGATGCCCCAGGCGGCCAGCTCGTTCTGCGCCAGCGCCAGATTCGGGCCGTAGGCATGGTCGGGGATCAGCACCTCATCCCCGGCGCGCAGCAGCGCCAGGTCCACCAGCGCGATCGCCGCCAGGCCGCTGGGCGTCAGCACGCAGTGGCGTGCACCCTCCAGCGTCGCCAGCCGCTCCTCCAGCGTGAAGGTGGTGGGCGTGCCGTGCAGGCCATAGGTGTAGCCGCTCTTGTCCTGCCAGCGGCGCGTACGCAGCGCCGCCACGTTCGGAAAGAAGACGGTGGAGGCCTTGTGCACCGCCACCGGCGCGGCGTCGAAGCCGTCCGGCGCGCGGTACGGGTGGTGGATCAGGCGGGTGCTCAGATCTTCCATTTGGCCAGCAGCTGCTCGGGCCGCAGGTTGTCGTAGCACTCGAACGGCTGGTGGATCCACGGGTTGGTGGGCAGAAACTCCACCGAATAGTCCGGCGTGAAAATGGACACGCCCTTGGTCCAGATGACGGCGCTGCGCAACTCGGTGATCGGCGCGTAGTTGGTGCGCAGCATGTCGATCACCGCCTTGAGCGTGTGGCCCGAGTCGGCCAGGTCATCGACCAGCAGTACACGGCCCGCGATCTCGCCCTTGGGTGTGGTGATGTAGCGCGCGATATCCAACTGCCCGCGCACCGTACCACCTTCGGCGCGGTAGGAACTGGTGGACATGATGGCCAACGGCTTGTCGAAGATGCGGCTGAGGATATCGCCGGGGCGCATGCCACCACGGGCCAGACACAGGATGGTGTCGAAGTCCCAGCCCGACTGGTGGATCTTGATCGCGAGCTTTTCGATCAGGTTGTGGTACTCGTCGTACGAGACGTACAGATGCTTGCCGTCCTCGGTGAGCATATCGGGGTCTTTCGCGTGGCTCTGCGGGAGCCTCAAGCGGCGAAGGGATACCGCACCAGGATGGTATGGTCGCGGTCCGGGCTTGTCGAGATGACGTGGATCGGCACGCCGGTGGTGGCCTCGATGCGCTCGAGGTAGCGGCGCGCGTTGGCTGGCAGATCCTCGTAGCGTGTGATGCCGGCGGTGGGCTCGCTCCAGCCGGGCAGGGTCTCGTAGATCGGTTCGCAGCGCGCGATCTCATCCGCCCCGAGCGGCAGCACGTCGATCTCGCGCCCGTCCAGGCGGTAGCCGACGCAGAGCTTGAGTTCCGGCAGGCCGTCGAGCACGTCCAGCTTGGTGATGCACAGGCCCGACAGGCCGTTGACCTGCGCCGAGCGCTTCAGCAGCGCGGCGTCGAACCAGCCGCAGCGGCGCGCGCGGCCGGTGGTGGTGCCCTTCTCGGCGCCGACGGTGGCCATGTGCCAGCCGGGCGTGCCCTCGGTCTGCCAGTCCAGTTCGGTCGGGAAGGGACCGCCGCCGACACGGGTGCAGTAGGCCTTGGTGATGCCAAGCACGTAGTGCAGCAGCCCCGGGCCGACGCCGGAGCCGGCGGCGGCGTTGCCGGCCACGCAGTTGCTGGAGGTCACGAACGGATAGGTGCCGTGGTCGATGTCCAGCAGCGTGCCCTGCGCGCCCTCGAACAGCAGGTTGGCACCAGCGCGGTGCGCGTCGTTGAGCTCGCGCGAGACGTCGGCCACCATCGGCCGCAGCTGCTCGGCCTGGCGCATGGCTTCCTCGTACACCGGCTCGAAGCGCACGCGGCCGCGCTCGATGTAGGGCGCCAGCGCCGGGCCCCACTGCAGCGTCTCGGAGCCGAGCAGCGTCACCAGCACGTGGTTGTGCAGCTCCAGCAGCTCGCGCAGCTTGGCGGCGAAGCGCTCGGGGTACTGGAGGTCCTGCACGCGCAGCGCGCGGCGCGCCACCTTATCCTCGTAGGCCGGGCCGATGCCGCGGCCGGTGGTGCCGATCTTGGCCGCGCCGGCCTTTTCCTTGGCAGCCTCGCGCGCCACGTCCAGCGCCGCGTGAAACGGCAGGATCAGCGGGCACGCCTCGCTGATGCGCAGGCGGCTGCGCACTTCGACGCCGGCGCGCTCCAGGCCCTCGATCTCCTCCAGCAGCTTGGCCGGCGACAGCACCACGCCGTTGCCGATGTAGCATTTGACGCCGGCGCGCATGATGCCGCTCGGGATCAGATGCAGCGCGGTCTTGACGCCGCCGATGACCAGCGTGTGGCCGGCGTTGTGCCCGCCCTGGAAGCGCACCACGCCGTGCGCGGTCTCGGTCAGCCAGTCGACCAGCTTGCCCTTGCCCTCGTCACCCCACTGGGTGCCGACCACCACCACGTTGCGCCCCGGCTGGGGCTGGAAAACCTTGTCGTTCATGGGAAAAATCGCTCGATCGGTATCGCTTGGAGAGCGGTTGGGGGAAGGGCCGCGATGGTGCGGTGGGCATCAGTGCGCCTGCGCCGCGAGCGGCTGCACCACCCACGCGCCGTCGCGTTCGACCAGCGTACGGTCGCAGGCAAATTCGTCGACCTCGTGCTCGTGCCCGGGCAGCACGCAGACCACGGTTTCGCCGGCCGCGCGCAGTTGGGCAATGGCCGCGCGCAGGGCCCCATCGTCGCGCCACGGCGCCCGGATCGCCGGACGCAGCGCGGGGGCCGGGGCCAACCGAACCAGTTGCTTGAGATCCAGACTGAAGCCGGCAGCGGGACGGCGGCGTCCAAAGACCGCGCCCACCTCGTCATAACGGCCGCCACGGGCGATTTCCTGCCGCTCGGCCGCACCGGCGCCGAACAGCGAAAACCGCACGCCGGTGTAGTAGGCGTAACCACGCAGATCCGCCAGATCGAAGGTGACGGAAACCAAGGGGTCGCGCTCGTGCAGCCGGTCGGCCAGCCAGGCCAGATCGTCCAGGGCCCGCTGCAGCCGTTCGCCGCCCGGCAGGCGCCGACGGGCCTCGGCCAGGACGCCTGCATCGCCATACAGCTCGGGCAGGGCCAGCAGACCATCGCGCACCGCGGGGGGCAATTCCCCGGCCAGTGCCGCCAGCGCCGCCGCATCCTTGGCCGCCAGCGCCGCATGCAGCCGCGCGACGCGCGCCGGCGGCAGCGAACAGCCGTCCAGCACCGCATCGACGATGCGCACATCGCCCAGGTCCACCCCCAAGCGGGACAGCCCCGCGGCCCGCAGGGCGTCCAGGGCCAGCTCAAGGACTTCCAGGTCGGCCTCCAGGTCGGCGTGGCCATAGATTTCGGCGCCGAACTGCAGCGGCTCGCGCGAGCCGTGCGCGGCACCCGCCCGGGTATGCACCACGGGGCCGCAATAACACAGCCGCGTGATGCCGTGCCGGTTGAGCAAATGGGCATCGATGCGTGCAACCTGCGGCGTGGTGTCGGCCCGCAGCCCTAGCATGCGCCCCGAGAGTTGATCGACCAGCTTGAAGGTCTGCAGATCCAGCGCCTCGCCGGTGCCCGTCAGCAGCGATTCCAGGTGCTCGAGCAGCGGCGGAATCACTAGCTCGTAGCCGTAGCGGCGAGCGGCTTCGAGCAGGGAGCGGCGCAAATCCTCGATGTGGCGTGCCTCGGAGGGCAGCACATCGGCGATGTGATCCGGCAACAGCCAGGCAGACATGGGTGGTTAGATGGCAGGCAAAGGCCGGATTCTACCCCGGCCCCGATCCGGATCCGGGCCGGCCGCCGATCGCGGCCGTCAGCGCGTGCCCGCCGCCGGCGCCGCGCCCTTGAATACCTTGAAAAACTCGGACGAGGGATCGACCACCAGCACATCGCCCTTGCCGGCAAAGCTGGCCTTGTAGGCCTCCAGGCTGCGGTAGAACTGGGCAAACGCCGGGTCTTTGCCGAACGCCTGGCTGTAGACGCGGGCCGCTTCGGCGTCACCTTCGCCTTTGATCTTTTGCGCCTGACGGAAGGCATCGGCCAGGATGACCTCGCGCTGGCGGTCGGCTTCGGCGCGGATCTTCTCGCCCTCGGCAAAGCCGGTGGAGCGCAGCTCGTTGGCGACGCGCTTGCGCTCGGCCTCCATGCGGTCGTAGACCGAGCGCGTGATCGACTCGGCGTAGTCGATGCGCGAGATGCGCACGTCCACCACGTCCATGCCCCAGGGCTTTTCGGCGCCGCGCACTGCGGCCAGCACCTCGCGCTGCACGGCGGCCATCAGCTCCTCGCGCTTGGCGGAGAGCAGCTCGCGCAAGGTGCGCTTGTTGACCTCTTGCTGGAAGGCGTTGCGCACCACGCGGTTGAGCTGCGCGGCACCGGCGCGCTCGTCCAGCCCGACGTTACGGATGTAGGCTGACGGATCGGAGATGCGCCAGCGCACATACCAGTCGATGACGACGCGCTGCTTCTCGGCGGTCAGCGTCGGCTCGGTGTCGGTGCTCTCCAGCGTCAGCAGCCGCTTGTCGATGTAGGACACGTTCTGGAACGGCGGCGGCAGCTTGAAGTTCAGGCCCGGCTCGGTGACCACGTTGCGGATCTGGCCGAACTGGAACACCACGCCAAACTGGCGCTGATCGACGACGAACAGGGTGGAGCTGACTATAGCCAGCAGGATCAACAGGGAAGAGGCAATGAATCCGATTCGGTGCATCATGGCGTCGGCTCCGTTCAGCGCCCTTCGCGGTCGCGGCTGCGCAGGTCGTCACGCCCGCGCGCATCGGCGCCGGCCGGCGCGCTCGATGCGGCGGCCGACGCGCCGGGCGACGGGACCGATCCCCCCGCCCCCTGCCCGGCGCTGACCTGTTGCATGATTTTGTCGAGCGGCAAATAGAGCAGGCTGGACTGCTGGCGGGTATCCACCATGATCTTCGTGACGTTGGTGTAGATCTGCTGCATGGCCTCCAGATACAGGCGCTCGCGAGTGACCTGCGGCGCCTTCGCATACTCGGCCTGCACGAGCGAGAAGCGCTGTGCATCACCCTGGGCCTGCGCCACGATGCGCGCCTTGTAGCCCTCGGCCTCCTCGATCAGGCGCGACGCCGCGCCGCGCGCGCGCGGCACGACATCGTTGGCATAGGCCTCGGCCTCGTTCTTGGCGCGCTCGCGCTCCTGCCCGGCCTTGAGCACGTCGTCAAACGCGGCCTGCACCTGCTCGGGCGGGCGCACGCCGCCGGCCTGTAGGTTGATGCCGACAATCTCAATGCCGACGTTGTAGCGGTCCAGGATGTTTTGCATCAAGGTCCGCACACGGGGGGCGATCTGCTCGCGCTCCTCGGCCAGGGCGGCGTCCATCTTCATCTTGCCGACCACCTCGCGCACGGCGGTCTCGGCGGCCTTGACCACCGCCGCGTCGGGGTCGCGGCTGCTGAACAGGTAGGCGCGCGCATCGCTCAGGCGGTACTGAACGGCAAACTTGATCTCGACGATGTTCTCGTCCTCGGTCAGCATCGCCGACTCGCGCAGGCCCGTGGCGCGCACGATCGCATCTCGCCCGATGTCCACCGAGCGGATCTGAGTGACGAACACCGATTCGTGGCGCTGGATGGGATACGGCAGCCGCCAGTTGAAGCCCGCGCCCACCGTGCTGTGGTAGCGGCCGAACTGGGTGATGACGGCCTGCTGGCCTTCCTGCACGATGAAAAAGCCCGTGCCCAGCCAGATCAGCACACCCACACCTACGATCAGGCCGGCGCCGATGCCCGCGCCTTTGGGATCGGGGCGCATCGGCGCACCGCCCTCCCCCCGACCCCAGCCGGGTCCACCCGGCGGGCGAGAACCCCCACGACCGCCAAACAGGCCGCCGAGCTTGCGATTGAAGTCGCGCCACAGTTCGTCCAGGTCGGGGGGCGTCTGCCCGCCCGATGGCCGGCGCTGCCCGCCACCGTCGCGGGCATCGTCGTCTTCCCCACGCCCCCAGCGCGGGTCGTTGAGGTTGAACACCGCGCGCAGACGGCGTGCCCAGCCTGCCCGAGACCACAGGCCCAGGCGGTCAGGCCCGCGTCCAGAAGGTCGTGCGCCCAAGGGGAAGTCGCTCATGGATGAAAACGTGGATCGTTGGATGGTATGCGAATTGTGCCGAATTGCGGCACGCCCCCGTCACCGTTGGGCATGAAGAGGTGCTCGCGCACGGCGTCGGCCAGCACCGCCCGCAACGCGTCAAGTCCCTCGCCGGTCTGCGCGCTCACGAAAACCCGAGTCACGCTGCGCCCTTCGAGTTCCGTGACATCCCGGTGCTGGAGCGGGCGCCGCTCGGGTGGCAGGGCGTCGATCTTGTTGAACACCAGGACCTGCGGCACGTCGGCCGCGTCGATCTCGTGCAGCACGCGCTGCACGTTGTCGATCTGTTCCGGGTGTTGCGGATTGGCCGCATCGACCACGTGCAGCAGCAAGTCGGCGTCGCGCGCCTCCTGCAAGGTGGCTGCGAACGCCTCGACCAGCGTGTGGGGCAGGTCGCGGATGAAGCCGACCGTATCCGACAAAGACACATTGCAGCCGACCTCGCCCAGATACATTTGGCGCGTCGTGGTGTCGAGCGTCGCAAACAACTGGTCGGCCGCATACGCCCGGGCCTTGACCAGCGCATTGAACAGCGTGGACTTGCCGGCGTTGGTGTAGCCGACCAGCGACACGGTGAAGGTGCCGCGGCGCTCGCGCTGCCGGCGCTGGGTGCGCCGCTGGCGCTTGACCCGCTCGAGCCGTTCGCGGGTACGCTGGATCGCCTCGGCGATCATGCGGCGGTCCAGCTCGATCTGCGTCTCGCCGGGGCCGCCGCGCAAGCCGATGCCGCCGGTCTGGCGCTCCAGGTGCGACCAGCGCCGCACCAGCCGCGTCGACAGGTAGCGCAGCCGCGCCAGCTCCACCTGCAGCTTGCCCTCGTGGCTGCGGGCCCGCTGGGCAAAGATGTCCAAAATCAACAACACCCGGTCGTTGACCGGCATCTTGAGGTGCCGTTCGAGGTTGCGCTGCTGCGCCGGGCTCAGGGACTGGTCGAACAGCACCTCGCTGGCGCCATGCGCCGCGGCAAGGGCTGCAATTTCGTCTGCCTTGCCGCTGCCAACGTACAGCGCCGCATCCGGCGCGCGGCGGCGACAGACGACCTTGTCGCACACCCGGTACCCCGCCGACTGGGCCAGTTGGGCCAGTTCGTCCAGGGTGGCGTCGAAGTTCGGCTGGCCGATGTCGACGCCGACGAGAATGACACCCGGCGCCGGCTCACCGGCCGTGGATGCCGGGGCGAATCCGGTCACGGTGCCGACGCCGCGTCGGCCGTCTGGCCTGCCGTGAACTGCACCGGACGACCCGGCACAATGGTGGAGATGGCGTGCTTGTACACCATCTGGGTGACGGTGTTTCGCAGCAAGACCACGTACTGGTCGAACGATTCGATCTGGCCTTGCAGCTTGATGCCGTTGACGAGGTAGATCGACACCGGCACGTGCTCGCGGCGGAGTTGGTTCAGAAACGGGTCCTGGAGGAGTTGGCCTTTATTGTTGCTCACGATATCGTCCGTGTTCGATATAAAAACGGGACGACGACCTTACCACAAACGGCGGCGGCGTGCGTGGGCGCAAAGCCCCGCACAAAGGGTGCGTCAGTCGTAGGGGTTTTCCTGCGTCTTGAACTCGATGCGCAACGGCGTGCCGACCAGATCGAACGCCTTGCGAAACCGCGCCTCCAGATAGCGTCGGTAGGCGTCGCCTACGTGCTCAAGCGAGTTGCCGTGGATGACGATGACGGGCGGATTCTGCCCGCCCTGGTGCGCGTAGCGCAACTTGGGGCGGAACATGCCGCTCTTGCGCGGTGCCTGGAAGGCAACGGCCTCCTGCAGCAGGCGGGTGAGCACTGGCGTGGGCATCTTGACCATCGCCGACGCATAGGCCCGGGCGATGGACTTCCACAGCGCCTGGATGCCCTGGCGCTTGCGCGCGGAAATGAAGTGCAGCGGCGCAAACTTCAGGAAGGCCAGCCGCACCTCGAGGGAGCGCTGCAGTTGCTCGCGCTGGTAGTCGTCCACCGCGTCCCACTTGTTGACGGCCACGACCACCGAGCGGCCGCTGTCCAGGATATAGCCGGAGATGTGCGCATCCTGGTCGGTGATGCCCTGCGTGGCGTCCAGCAGCAAGAGCACGACGTGCGCACTCTCGATGGCCTGCAGCGTCTTGACGACGGAAAACTTTTCCACCGCCTCGAACACCCGACCCTTACGGCGCAGGCCGGCGGTGTCGATCAGCTCGAAGCGGCGCCCCTCACGCTCGAAGGGCACGCGGATGGCGTCGCGCGTAGTGCCCGGCAAATCGAAGGCCACCAGCCGCTCTTCGCCCAGCCAGGCGTTGATCAGCGTGGACTTGCCGACGTTGGGGCGGCCAGCGACGGCAAGCCGGATCGCCTCCTCGGTGGCCTCGTCGGCCTCGGGGGTGTCGTCGGGCCAGATGAGCTGGTCGAGCGCAGCCTCGACCATCGAGCGCACGCCCTGTCCGTGCGCGGCCGAAACCGGGATCACGTTCCCCAGGCCCAGTTCATAAAACTCGGCCAATCGTGCACCCTCGCGCATGCCCTCGGCCTTGTTGGCCACCAGCAGGCAGGGCTTGGCCAAGCGGCGCAGGTAATCGGCGATTTCGTGGTCCTGCGCGCTCAGCCCGGCCCGCGCGTCCACGACAAAGATCACCACATTCGCCTCGGCCACGGCCTGGCGGGTCTGTTTGGCCATCTCCCGATAGATGCCGCTGGAGGCGTCGGGCTCGAATCCGCCCGTGTCGATGACGATGAACTCGCGCCGCCCCAGCCGGGCATTGCCGTAATGGCGGTCGCGGGTGAGGCCGGGCATGTCAGCGACGATGGCGTCCCGGCTCTTGGTGAGCCGGTTGAACAGCGTGGACTTGCCGACGTTGGGGCGGCCGACCAGCGCGACGACGGGCTTGAACGCGGTCATTCGGGACGCCAGGCGAACACGCCGCCGTTGCGGGTCACGGCCAGCAGGGTGTTGCCAACCAGCAGCGGCCCGTCGACGATGGGCGAGCCATCCGTCGGCAGCCGGTTCAGGAATGACCCATCGGCGCGCGACAGCAGGTGCACATGGCCCTGCGCATCCCCCACGGCCAGGGAGCGGCCCACCGCCAACGGTGCCGATAGGCCCCGGTACAGCAGCCGCTCGTTGGCCCACGCGCGCACTCCGTCCTCACGCCGCAGGGCGATGACCCGGCCGTTCGACTCCACGCCGTACACACGCTCGGCATCGGCCTGCACGCCGGTCGTGCCGTCGGCCGGTTGCGTCCAGAGCACCCGGCCGCGCTGGGCATCCACACAGCCGATCGCGGACTGGAAAGCACGCGCGCACAGCACGTCGCGGTCGCGCCCTACACGGCCCACCAAATCGACGAGGCGCTCGATTTCGTTGGCGCTGCGCGAGCGGCCGATGGTGGCGTCCCACTGGATGCGCCCGGTGTCGGGGTCCAAGCCGACCAAACGGCCGCCGATCCCGACGACCAGTGTGTTGCCGACCGCACCCAGCACGCCGGCCTGGCGCAGCACCAACGGCTCGGTGCCGCGGCTGGTTTGCGACCACAGGCGCGCGCCCGTCGCGGCATCGAACGCGACCACGCTGCGATCGCCCCCCAAGACGAACACGCGTTCACCGGCCACGAACGGCGGCGTAAAGGTGCGCGCGGGCAGCCGCTGGCGCCAGCGCTCGCCGCCTTCGGTCAGCACCACCAAATCGTTGTCGCGCGTAACGACGGCCGCGCGCCGCCCATCGAAACCGACCCCGGCGGCCATGGGGGCGCCGGACTCGGCCCGCCAGCGCACGCGACCGCTCTCGCCATCCAGCACGGTCACCGTGCCCGCGGCGTTGACCAGCGCCACCGACGCGCCGTGGACGGCCGGCACCATCAACGCATCGACCGGCCCTAGCGCCTGCGTCCACACCTGCCGTGCGGGCACGAGCGCGGCCACCGGCTCCAGCGGCATGGGCGCCGGTTTGCGGCCGCTGGACGAGCAACCGGCCAGCGCCAGCGCCAGGGCGGCACCGGCCAGCCACGTGCCCGCACGCCGGACGAGCGAGGAGGGGTGAACGGGGGGGTGGATGAGGTTCACGGCTTGGCCTCCGGACGAGCGGTGGGATCGACACCCAGTGCGTTGAGCTTGGCCTCGACGATGGCACGGTAGCCGGCCGCGGGCTCCAGCCCCTTCCAGGCGTCCAGGTAGGCCGCGCGGGCGGCTTCGTCCTGGCCCTGGCGGTGCAGCACGTCACCGCGCCGGTCGGCGCGCCACGGGCGCAGGGCCTCGGGCACATCGGCATCGAGCAGGCGCAGAGCCGCGTCGAGGTTGCCGGCGTCCAGCTCCAGCCCCGCGAGGCGCACGCGGGCCACGGCCACCAGGGCCTCGTCACGCCCACGGTCGATCACGAACTGCAGGGCCGCGCGCGCGTCGGCGGTCTGGTCGGCTTCGGCCAACACCCGGGCGGCCAGCAGCGCGCCGTGCTGCGCCTGCGCCGTGCGGGCCGCCTGGGCCTGCATATCGCCCCAGGTGCGCCGCACCCGCTCGACGTCGGCCGCGCGGGCCGCCTGATCCAACTCATCGTACAGGGCGGCCGCCTGCGCGGCCTGCCGCCGCTCCCAATACTGCCAGCCGTTGTAGGCGGCATAAGCCCCCAGCACCCCGATCAACAGCCAGGTGATGAGGTTGCCGTACTTTGCCCAAAATGCCTTGAGCTGGGCGATTTGTTCCTGCTCTTCGAGGTCGTAATGCGAGGCCATGCGGTGCCCGGTGGGTGTCGATGTGGCGGGATTGTAGAGGGGGGCGTGCCCCGGTCGCGATCGGCCGCGTCAGGTCGCGCCAGCGGGGCGCAACCGGGTGGCCCACTCGGCGGCCTCGGCCACGGGCAGCAGGGTCTGAGCCGTGACGGGGCCGCTCAGCCCTTCGCGCAGGGGCTTGACCGCCACCTGCCCGGCGGCCAGCTCGGCCTCGCCAAAAATCAGCGCGTAGCGCGCCCCGCTCGCATCGGCCTTTTTGAATTGCGACTTCATGCTGCCCAGCCCGTCCGGCCCAGCGGCGTGCATCAGCACCTGCAGACCCGCGGCACGCAAGGTCCGCAGCACGGGCATCACCCGCGGCCAGGCCTGGGGGTCCGGCACGATGGCATAAGCATCCGGCACCGGGGCGGCCGGCAGGCGCTGCTGGGCCTTGAGCAGTTCCAGTATGCGCTCCACCCCCATGGCCCAGCCGACGCCGGGGGCGGGTTTGCCGCCCACCTCGGCCATCAAGCCGTCATAGCGCCCGCCGGCACAGACCGTGCCTTGCGCCCCGAGCGAGGTGGTGACGAATTCGAACACCGTGTGGTGGTAGTAGTCCAGTCCACGCACCAGACGCGGATTGACGCCGTAGGCGATGCCCTGGGCGTCGAGCAAGCGACGCACCGCCTCGAAGTGCGCCAGCGACGCCGGCCCCAGATGGTCGAGCAGCTTGGGCGTTGCTTCCACCAGAGCCTGCATCGCCGGGTTTTTGGTGTCCAGAATGCGCAGCGGGTTGGTGTAGAGGCGACGGCGCGCGTCCTCGTCGAGCTGATCGCGGTGCTGCTCGAAGTACGCAATGAGCGCCTGGCGGTGCGCCTGGCGTTCGGCGGGCTGCCCCAGGCTGTTGAGTTCCAGCGCGATGCCCTGCAGGCCCAGTTCGCGCCACAGGTCGGCGGCCATCGCGATCAATTCGGCATCGGCCTCGGGCCCGGCCAGGCCCAGCGCCTCCACCCCCACTTGGTGAAACTGCCGGTAGCGTCCGCGCTGCGGCCGCTCGTGGCGGAACATCGGGCCCATGTAGTAGTAGCGCTTGGGGCCGTCGTAGAGCAGCGAATGCTCCACCACCGCGCGCACCACGCCGGCCGTACCCTCCGGACGCAGCGCGAGTTGCTCGCCGTTGAGCCGGTCTTCGAACGCATACATCTCCTTCTCGACGATGTCGGTGACCTCGCCCAGCCCGCGCACGAACAGGGCCAGCGGCTCGACGATGGGGGTGCGGATGTTGCGGTAGCCGTAGCGTGCGAACAGATCGCGCACGTGTGCCTCCAGCCACTCCCAGTGGGCGGAATCGGGCGAGAGGATGTCGTTCATGCCTTTGACGGCGGTGATCTTGTCTGTCATCTCGGTCTCGGGTGGGGGCGCCGCAGCGTTAGTGCGGCGGCGCCCGTGTGCCAACAGAAAGGGGGATGGGGAGGACGCGGCGGGCTGCCCGTCAGGTCGCCCCAGCACCAAAGCGCCGAGCGACGTAGTC
Source organism: Tepidimonas sp. (assembly GCF_036825565.1). GTDB lineage: Bacteria > Pseudomonadota > Gammaproteobacteria > Burkholderiales > Burkholderiaceae_C > Tepidimonas. Next base: position 32,791 of record NZ_DAISXZ010000001.1, read on the forward strand.
CTCGACGATGTGGCGAAATTCCTCGGCGATGCGCTCGCCGCGCAGGGTGGCGACCTTTTCGCCGTCCAGATAGACGGGAGCGGCCGGAGCCTCGCCGGTGCCGGGCAGGCTGATGCCGATGTCGGCGTGCTTGCTCTCGCCCGGTCCGTTGACGATGCAGCCCATGACGGCGACTTTGAGGTTCTCCACCCCGGGATAGCGGCTGCGCCAGACCGGCATGGCCGCGCGCAGGTGGTCGTCGATCTGTTTGGCCAGCTCCTGGAACACGGTGCTGGTGGTGCGCCCACAGCCCGGGCATGCCGTGACCTGGGGCACGAAGGCGCGCAGCCCCAGCGCCTGCAGAATCTCCAGCGCCACCACCACTTCCTGGGTGCGGCGCTCGCCGGGCTGCGGGGTCAGGCTCACGCGGATGGTGTCGCCAATGCCCTGCTGCAACAGCACGGCCAGAGCCGCCGCCGACGCCACGGTGCCCTTGGTGCCCATGCCCGCCTCGGTCAGCCCCAGGTGCAGCGGATGGTCGCAGCGGCGCGCCAGCTCCTGATACACGGCGATCAGGTCCTGCGCGTTGCTGACCTTGCACGACAGCACCACATCCTCGGGCGCCAAGCCGAGTTCGACCGCGCGCTCGGCCGACGCGAGCGCGGAGGTGATCAGCGCCTCGTACATGACCTGCCGCGCGTCCCAGGGCTGGGGGCGGCGGCCGTTTTCGTCCATCATCTGCCCGAGCAAATCGGCGTCCAGACTGCCCCAGTTGACGCCGATGCGGATGGGCTTGCCCCAGCGTAACGCCGCCTCGATCATCTGGGCGAACTGGCGATCTTTCTTCTCGCCGCGGCCCACGTTGCCCGGGTTGATACGATACTTGGACAGCGTCTGCGCCATCGCCGGGTGGTCGGCCAGCAGCCGGTGGCCGTTGAAGTGGAAGTCGCCGATCAACGGAACCGACACCCCCATGCGGTCGAGCTGCTCGCGGATGTGCGGCACGGCCCGGGCAGCCTCGTCGTTGTTGACCGTGATGCGTACCAGCTCGGAGCCAGCCTGGGCCAGCTCCTTGACCTGGATGGCGGTCGCGATGGCGTCGGCCGTGTCGGTGTTGGTCATCGACTGCACGCGGATCGGCGCATCGCCGCCAACGGTGACGCGGTTCTCACCCCAGGCGACGACACCTTGGCGGGAGCGGCGCGGGGCCGCAGCGCCCAGCGGGATCGGTCGGTCGGCATTCGGCGCTGCGCCCAACGCGGCGGCCGGGGGGTCGATGGCGCTCATGACAATCAGCGGATTTCGAAACGGGCAACGTTGTTGCGGGTCATCGGCCCCAGATCGAAGGGCTGGCCGCGCACCACGACCTCGGTGGCATCGGCGCGCCCGACGGTGACCGCCAGCGGCAAGTCCTCGTCGAAGCGGACGTCCTCACCCGGCTGCAGGCTGCGCTGCAACCAGACGCGCCCCGATGCGCCGATGACCTGGATCCAACTCGCGGCCTGCACGCGCAATTGCAGCGCTGCCGGGGCGGCAGGTGCCGCGGGTTCGGCACCGCCGGCGGCGGACGCCGACGCGGACGCCTGCGGTGCCGCAGCCGGTACCACCGGCACTGCCGGTGCCGTCGGGGACGCCGGCGCGGCGGCCGCGGCCGGCGGCGGCGACATCGGCGCCGAACCGGTCGCGCCCGGGCTGGCATCGGCCGTGGAGGGCACGGTCGCCGCTGAAGGGCCGGCGCCGCGCTCCGCCCCACCCGCCACCGGGACCTCGGGCGAGCGCCCTGCGGTCGGCAGCACGAACCACAGCACCCCGGCCAGCACGACCAGCGCCAGCGCGATCCACAGCGGCGTGCGCCAGCCGCCCCCTTCGCTACTGCCGAAATCGGGCGAGGCGCTCTCGCGCGGCATCGGAGCATCGATCGAGCCGTAGGCCAGCCCGAGTTGCGGGGCCTGCCCAGCCGGCAGGGCCGCGAGAATGGGTGCAGCGTCGATCTTGAGCACGCGACAGACGCTCAGCGCCAGCGCGCGCACGAAGGTGGCATCGGGCAGCGCCTCATAGCGACCGGCCTCCAGCGCCTCCAGACGCTGGACTGGCACCTTCAGCGTCGCGGCGACGGCAGCGATGTGCAGCCCCGCGCGCTCGCGCGCCTGCCGCAGCGCCTCGCCGGCCGACTGGGGCACCGCCGCGGGTGGGGTGACGACCGTCTCACTCATGGAATGCCCCCCGCTCGTAGGAGCCGGCCTCGCGCGAGGCCGGGAAACGGCGTTTGAGTTGCTCGCCCAGTTGGAGCGCCGCTTCACGGTTCTGCAGCCGGTTTTCGATCTTGATGCCCAGCCAAAGGGACTCGGCGTTGGCCAGTTCGGAATTGTTGAGGCGGCGGACGTAGAAACGCGCCCGTTCGCTGTCGCCGCGCTGGTGCAGCAGCAGCGCCAGGTTGTACAGCACCACCGGGTTGCCCGGATCGAGCTCGAAGGCGCGCTGCAGGCTGCGCTCGCCGGGCTCGGGCTGCCCCGCGCGGACTTGGCACACGCCCAGCGCCATCCAGGTCCGCGCCGCCGATCGGTATCCCGGGGCCTCCAGCGCGCGGCGGAAGGCATCGAACGCGGAGGGATAGCGCCCGTCCTGGCAATACATCCACCCCAGGTTGTGCCAAGTGTCCCCGTCGCGTGCGTCCAGCCGCAGGGCCTGCTGGAAACTCTCCTCCGCCAGCCGCAGATCCCGCAGCTGGGTATAGATCAGCCCGCGCAGGTTGAACGCGGCGGCGTAGGTTGGATCGATCTGGATGGCCTGTTTGACCTCGTCCAGGGCGACCGTCGTCTGCCCCTGCTCGAAGTAACCGGCGGCCAACTCCAGCCGGGTGCGGGCCCGCTTGCGGGCCTGGGGTTCGTCCGATTCGGTGATCCAGTCGCGGCCCGTGCCAGCCCCCGCTGCCGCCCCTGCGCCCGCACAGCCCCCCAAGGCCGCAAGCCACAGCGGCACGGCCAGCGCCACCGCCGCGCGCGCACCCACCGCCAACGCCCGCCGTCGACTCATGCCAAACCCTCCGTGGCGCGGACTGGCCTTTGCAAACGCACCACGGCCAGATCGTCCCCGCGCAGTGCCAGACGCTCGCCCACGCGGGTGCGGTCGAGCACATCGCCCGCGAGCTGGCCGCAGGCTGCATCGATATCGTCCCCCCGCGTCTTGCGGATCGTGGTAACGAGTCCCGCCGCATTGAGCCGATCGGCAAACGCCTTGACCGCCGCACGCGGCGAGCGCTGCAGGCCCGACTCGGGGAAGGGGTTGAACGGAATCAGGTTGACCTTGCACGGCACCCCCCGCCCCGCATGGCTGCGCAGCAGGGCGATCAGTTCCTGCGCATGCTGCGGGGTGTCGTTGATGCCGTCGAGCATGCAGTACTCGAAGGTGATGAAGTCGCGCGGCGCGGCCGGCAGGTAACGCAGGCAGGCATCCAGCAGCTCGTGCAGCGGGTACTTGCGGTTCAGCGGCACCAGGCGATCGCGCAACGAATCGATGGGGGCATGCAGCGACACCGCCAATGCCACGGGGCAATCCTGCGCCAGCCGGTCCATCATCGGCACCACGCCCGAGGTGGACACCGTCACGCGACGGCGCGACAGGCCGTAGCCGTGGTCGTCCAGCATCACCCGCAAGGCGGGGACGAGCGCGCCGTAGTTCTGCAGCGGCTCGCCCATACCCATCATCACCACGTTGGAAATGACGCGCTCGCTCGCTCCCAGGCGGCGCCGCAGCTCATGCTCGGCATACCAGAGCTGGGCGATGATCTCGCCCGTGGTCAGGTTGCGGCTAAAGCCCTGGTGGCCCGTGGAGCAAAAGCGGCAACCGACCGCGCAGCCGGCTTGGCTGGACACGCACAGCGTACCCCGGTCGTCCTCAGGGATGTAGACCGCCTCCACCGCATTGCCGTCGCCGACATCGAACAGCCACTTGATGGTGCCGTCGACCGACGCCTGCTCGGTGAGCACCGGCAAGCCCTGGATGCGCGCAACCGCGGGCAGCCGCTCGCGCAGGTCGCGCGCGAGGTCCGTCATCTCCTCGAAGCGCGCGACGCCCTTGTGGTGGATCCAGCGAAAGAGCTGGACAGCCCGGAAGCGCTTGTGTCCGAGCCGCTCGCAGAAGGCGGCCAACCCCTCGAGGTCGTAGTCGAGCAAATTGGCCGTCATGACATGATCAGCGCGAGTAGATGTTCATGCCCGGAAAGAAGAACGTCACTTCGACGGCAGCGGTTTCCGGGGCGTCGGAGCCGTGCACCGCGTTGGCGTCGATGCTGTCGGCGAAGTCGGCGCGGATGGTGCCGGGGGCGGCCTTCTTCGGGTCGGTGGCGCCCATCAGCTCGCGGTTCTTGGCGATGGCGTTTTCGCCCTCCAGCACCTGCACCATCACCGGGCCGGAGACCATGAAGTCCACCAAGTCCCTGAAGAACGAGCGCTCTTTGTGCACAGCGTAGAACTGCTCCGCCTCACCGCGCGAGAGGTGCACCATCTTGGCCGCGATGATCTTGAGGCCGGCGGCCTCGAAGCGGCTGTAGATCTGGCCGATGACGTTCTTGGCGACAGCGTCGGGTTTGATGATGGAGAGAGTGCGTTCGAGGGCCATGATGATCGAAATGATTGGGGATGATAGACAAAACCTGCGATTTTAACCGGCGCGGCGGCGCGGTGCACGTGCACCCTGTCCCGCGCCACGCCCGTTGCGCTCCGGTGCAGGGGGACGGCTCGGCCGCGGGCCGGCCCCGCGGGGCGGGACGGCCCGGCGCCGGGGCGCCACCGGCCGAGCAGGCAGCGGCGCGCCCGCCGCCTCCATGAGCTGCGCGACGACGCGCGGGTCCAGCTCGATGTAGGCACCACGGCGCAGGCCACGCGGCAGTTCGACAGCCCCGTAGCGCACCCGGATCAGGCGGCTGACCGCATGGCCGACCGCCTCGAATAGACGGCGCACCTCGCGGTTGCGGCCTTCGGCGATGGTCACCCGATACCAGCGGTTGGCGCCATCGCCGCCGCCGTCCTCCACGGAGCGAAACTGGGCCGGACCATCGTCCAGCTCGATGCCCTCCAACAGCCGCTGCCGCTCATCCTGCGACAGCGCACCCAGCACGCGCACGGCGTATTCGCGCTCCAGCCCAAAACGCGGATGCATCAGGCGGTTGGCCAACTCGCCGGAGTCGGTAAACAGCAGCAACCCTTCCGTGTTGATGTCCAGCCGCCCCACCGCCATCCACTTGCCCGAGCGCAGACGCGGCAGGCTGCGAAACACGGTGGGCCGGTTGTCGGGGTCGTCCAACGTCACGACTTCGCCGGTCGGCTTGTGGTAAGCCAGCACGCGCGGCAGGCGCGTCGGCGTGGCGCGCCAGCGCACCAGGCGGCCGTCCAGCTTGACCACATCGCCGCTGGCGATGCGCTGCCCCACATGCGCCGCCTCGCCGTTGACCGTGACCCGGCCCAGGGCGATCGCCTGCTCCATGTCGGCCCGCGAGCCCAGTCCCACCTGCGCCAGCACCTTGTGCAGCTTGAGGGTGTCCCCCGCCTGCGGCGCGGTGGGTCGGGCGGCCGGGGTGGGACGGGGCGCAGCCGCCACGGAGCGGGCACGAGGGGCGCTCGATCGGGCGCGAGGGGGCGATTTCTTCATGACTGCCTTTCGTTCGTCGCGGCCACCAGGGCCACGTCGTGGGTGGGGCCGTCCGCGGGTCGTTCGGCTGCCGCGTGTTCGGCACCATCGAGCCGGGCGAGCTCCGGCCCCACGTCGTCGCGGGCGGGCACGTCCGCACCCTCCAACAGCGGCAACTGGTCCAGCGATGTCAGGCCCAGATCGTCTAGAAACTGCCGCGTCGTCGCGTACAGAGCGGGGCGCCCCACCGTTTCGCGGTGGCCGATCACCTCGATCCAGCCCCGGTCCTCGAGCTGTTTAAGGATCTGGCTGCCAATGGTCACGCCGCGAATGGCCTCCATGTCGCCACGGGTGACGGGCTGTCGGTAAGCGATGATCGCCAAGGTCTCCAGCACCGCGCGGCTGTAGCGCGGCGGTTTTTCCGGGTACAACCGGTCCAGAAACGGCCGCAACGGCGGCCGACTCTGAAACCGCCAGCCACTCGCCACGCACACCAGCTCCAGCCCCCGATCCGCCCAGGCGAGTTGCAAATCCGCCAGCAGGCGGCGCAGCGTATCGGGGGCCAGGGCGCCGTCGAACAGCGCACCCAGCTCCCGCAGGGACAGGGGTTGGGCCGCGCACAGCAGCGCGGTTTCCAGAATGCGGCGGGCGTCGGTCGTGTTCATGCGTTGCCGATGATACGGTCGTGCCCAGGGCCGTCGTGCTCGCCATCGGGCCGAACGGCCCACAGGAGGGCGGGATTGTAGTGCAGGCCGGCCACCGCGACGGCGGCGGCCAGATCGGGTGGCAGTGGGCTCTCGAAGGCCAGCCAATCCCCGCCGATCGGATGCCGCAGCCCCAGCCGAACGGCGTGCAGGGCCTGGCGCGCCATGCCCAGGGCCAGCCGGCCGCCGTAGAGCGCGTCCCCAACCAGCGGATGCCCCAGCCATGCCAGATGAACGCGAATCTGGTGGGTGCGCCCGGTGTGCAGCTTGCAGCCGACCAACACCCACTCGGCGCGCCCCGGCGAGCCGCCGTCGAGCCGCCGGATATCCGTGCGTGCCGGCTTGGCCGCGCCGCTGTCCGGCGGATGCACCGCCATGCGCAGGCGCTGGCGCGGGTCGCGTCCGATCGGTTGATCCACCCCCACGCGATCCGGGTGTCGCCATGGCCCGCCCGCCAGTGACACATAGATGCGCTGCACCTCCCGCGCGGCGATCATCGCCACCAGGGCGTCGAACGCCCTCGGCGTCTTGGCCACGACCATCAGGCCGCTCGTGTCCTTGTCGAGCCGATGCACGATACCCGCCCGCGGCAGGCGCGCAGCGCCCGCGTGGTGCGCGAGCAGGCCATTGAGCAAGGTCCCCGACCAATGGCCGGCGGCGGGGTGCACCACCCAGCCCGCCGGCTTGTCGATGACGAGCAGATGGTCGTCCTCGAAAACGATGGGCAAGGCCATCGGCTGCGGCACGAAAGCCTGCGCCTGCGCGGTCGGGCGCAGCTCGATGGCCAGGGTTTCGCCCACGCGCAAGCGCCGCGCCGACTTGGACTGCACCGCCCCGTCCAGGCACACGGCCCCCTCGGCGATCAGCTGCTGCAGGTAACTGCGCGACACTTCGGGCACGTGCGCCGCCAGCCAGCGGTCCAGTCGCTCGCCATGCGCGTCGGCATCCACCACAAAGCGGCGCCACTCCGACTCGGCGCCGGGGTCTGCCGCACCACCGTCCGCCGCGTCGGCCTGCGCCGCGACGTCGGTCTCGACCTCTATAATTTTCGACACCATGTTTGCTGCTGCGGCAGCGCGCCTGAGGGGCGCCCAATGAAGACCCACCGATTATCCGCCGATCGCCTGCGCGCGCCCACCCTGTCCGCCATCGCTCTGGGCGTCGCCTTGCTGGCCGGTTGCGCCAGCGGCCCCGAAAAGGACGTCACCGCCGGCTGGAGCCCCAACAAGCTCTACGCCGAGGCCATGGACGAGCGCGCCGCCCGCAACTACGACAAGGCCATCCAGTACTTCGAAAAACTCGAAGGCCGGGCCGCGGGCACGCCCCTGGCGCAACAAGCGCAACTCGAGAAGGCCTACGCCCATTACAAGAACGGCGAGCAAGCCCAGGCCATTGCCACGCTAGACCGCTTCATCAAGCTGCACCCAGCCAGCCCCGCCCTGGACTATGCCCTCTACCTCAAGGGGCTGGTCAATTTCAACGACAACCTTGGGCTGTTCGGCTTCATCTCGCAGCAGGACCTCTCCGAGCGGGATCAGAAGGCGGCCAAAGACTCGTTCGAGGCCTTCAAAGAGCTGACCGAGCGCTTCCCCGACTCGCGCTATGCCCCGGACGCGCGCCAGCGGATGACATACATCGTCAACTCCCTAGCGCAGTCCGAGGTGCACGTCGCCCGCTACTACTACCGGCGCGGGGCCTACGTGGCCGCGATCAACCGTGCCCAAGTGGCTTTGAAGGATTACCAAAACGTCCCGGCCATTGAAGAGGCGCTCTATGTCCTGATGAAATCGTACGAGGCGCTGGACATGCCCGATCAAGCGCGCGATGCCCGCCGCGTGCTGGAAGCCAACTTCCCCGCCAGCCCATTCCTCACCCAGGGCTTTCGCCGCGACAGCGGCCCGTGGTGGAAACTCTGGTGACCGTCTTGCCCCGGCGGACTCGCCGGGCGGGCCGCCAGCGGGCCTATGCCCCGCGCGCCACGACAGTGACCACAGAAAAGGCCGCCTGCGAGGCGGCCTTTTGGTGTGCGGACGGAGCGACGGGTCAGACGGTTTCGCCCAGCACCTGGACGTTGACGTCCACCACCACGTCGGTGTGCAGCGCCACCGACACCGTGTAGTCGCCCACCATCTTGAGCACGCCGTTGGGCATGCGGACCTGGGCCTTGGCAACCGGGTAGCCAGCCTTGGTCAGCTCCGCAGCAATGTCATGGTTGGTGACCGAGCCAAATAGACGACCGTCCACGCCCGCCTTTTGCGACAGTTTGATGGTCATGCCATTGAGCTTTTCGCCCAGGGCCTGGGCCTCGGCCAACTTGGCGGCAGCCACTTTCTCGAGCTCGGCGCGGCGCGCGTTGAACTCGTCGATGGCCGACTGCGTCGCCCGGCGGGCCCGGCCGGTCGGGATCAGAAAGTTGCGGGCATAGCCGTCTTTGACCTTGACGATGTCGCCCAGGTTGCCCAGGTTGACGACCTTGTCGAGCAGGATGACTTGCATGTTCTCGGGCTCCTTCAGACGCGGTGCTGGTCGCTGTACGGCAGCAGCGCCAGGAAGCGCGCACGCTTGATGGCGATGGCGACCTGGCGCTGGTAGATGGCGCGGGTGCCGGTCAGGCGGGCGGGGATGATCTTGCCGTTTTCGGCAATGAAATCCTTCAGCGTGTCGACGTCCTTGTAGTCGACTTCCTCGACGCCGGCGACGGTGAAGCGGCAGAACTTCTTGCGCTTGAACAGCAGGTTGTTGCTGGCGCGCTTGGGGCGGTTGCCCTGATTGCGTTGCGGTGCAGCCATGATGGTTTCCTAAATCGGCTTGAAATCCTGGATGTGAAACACGACCCCGTGACCGCGGCGCGCAGAGGTCAGAAACCCTGCACACCACAGCGTGGTGCCCAGCGGCTGGGTTGCGAGTCGTTCGGCATCCGTACCGAACACCACCGCTTTCAGACGCAGGGCCACTCGCCTAGGTTGGCCGGCTTCCACTTGCTCGGATGCGTGCTCCAGCAGCACGTCCAGCGCGGGGATGCCGGCCGGGGTGTAGCGCATGGCCGCGCACTGGACCAGCGTGGCCACGAGCACCAGGCGATTGACGGGTGACGCGGTCGCCCCTGCTGGGGTCAAGCAGCGGCTTCCTGTTGCGCCTTGCGGGCTTCCTCGCGCTCGACGGCTCTCATCATCGCCGACGGGCCGGTCTCGGCCTTCTTCTTTTGGACCACCAGGTGACGCAGCACGGCGTCGTTGAAGCGGAAGGCGTGCTCGAGCTCGTTCATGACCTCTTGCCCGGCCTCGATGTTGAGGCACAGGTAGTGGGCCTTGGACAGCTTGTTGATCTGGTAGGCCAGTTGGCGACGACCCCAGTCCTCGACGCGGTGGATGACCCCGCCGCCGGCCGTGATCATGCCCTTGTAGCGCTCCAGCATGGCGGGCACCTGCTCGCTCTGATCCGGGTGGATCAGCATGACGATTTCGTAGTGACGCATGAACTCTCCTTGTGGAACAACTGCCACCCCCGCGTCAACTGGGGTGTGGCAAGGAAGCTCACCATTATAGCTTGCCCGCGAATGGCGAGCGCAAGCGCCGCACCCAGGCTCGCCGCTGCGCTGACGGCGCCGGGGTGATGAGACTGACGACGACCGTGACCGCCAGCCCCACCGGCACGCCGAACACGCCCGCGGCGATCGGTTGGATCTCCCACCACAGGCGCGGCTCACCGCTCAGACCCAACACCGAGCGCAGCCACGGCTGCGTCGTGGCCATGTAATACACAGTGACGGCCAGCCCCGCCACCATACCCGCCACGGCCCCCGGCCCGTTGGCCCGGGACCAAAAGATGCCCAGCACCAAGGCCGGAAAGAAGGCCGCCGCCGCCAAGGAAAACGCCGCCGAGACGAGGAACAGAATGTCCGCCGGCTTCTGTGCCGCGATGTAGGCCGCGAGCAAGGCCACCACCAGCAGCAGCACCTTGGACAGGGTGACGCGGCGCGCCGTCTCGGCGGTCGGATCGAGGGTTTTGTAGTACAGGTCGTGGCTAAGCGCGCTGGTGATGGCCAGCAACAGCCCATCGGCCGTCGACAGCGCCGCGGCCAGACCCCCGGCCGCCACGAGGCCGGCCACGACATAGGGCAAGCCGGCGATTTCAGCGGCGGCCAGCGCGATGATGTCGGGCCCGATGGTGATTTCGCCCAACTGGAGCACCCCGTCGCGGTTGACGTCGCGCACCGACAACAGGCCGGGATCGACGCGGCTCCAGGCGCTCACCCAGTGGGGCAAGGCATCGAACGAGGTGCCGACCAGGCCATTGAGCACCTCGAACTTGACCATCACGGCCAGCGCCGGGGCCGTCAGGTACAGCAGCGCAATAAAGCCCGCCCCCCAGGCCACCGACTGCCGGGCCTGACGCACATTCGGGACGGTGTAGAAGCGCACCAGTAAATGGGGCAAGGCCGCGGTCCCCACCACCAGACAGAACACCAGCGCCAGGAAATTGCGGCGCGATGGTTCCACCCCCGCCTGCGGCCCTGCCTCGGCGGTGTCCTGCGCATAGGGTCGCGCCTGCGGCGGCGTGCCGCCGAGCGCGGTGGTCTTGGTCTGCGCCTGCTCGAGCTGGCGCGTCCAAAGCGCGCGGGCGGCGGCCTCGTCGCGCGGCAGGCGCGACAGGAGCCGCTCGGCCTCGGCGATGTCCGCCGGATCGCCGTCGTAGCGCCGCAGCGCCTCGATGTGGCGCTCGGCCAGGGTGCGCTCGCGCTCCAGGGCGGCGGCCGGATCCCGCAGGCGCTCGCGCAGCACATAGGCCTGATGGGCCCAGATGCGCTGCACATGGACCTCTTGCGGACTCTCGGCCAGGGCCTGCTCGCGCTCGGTCACCTTCTGCAGCTGGATGCCGTAGGTGAGCTGAGGCACGGGCCAGCCGGTCTGCTTGACGGACAGCCAGACCACCGGGGTGACATAAGCCAGGATCAAGACGATGTATTGGGCGACCTGCGTCCACGTCACGGCCCGCATCCCCCCCAAAAACGAGCAGACCAAAATCCCCCCCAGGCCAAGGAACACGCCCACCTCGAAGGCCAGCCCCGTCAGGCGCGAGGTGATCAGGCCCACCCCATAAATCTGCGCCACCACATAGATGAATGAACACAACAGCAGCGCAAACACCCCAAGCAGCCGCGGCACCGGGCCGCCATAGCGCTCCGCCAGAAAATCGGGAATGGTGAACTGCCCGAACCGCCGCAGGTACGGTGCCAAGAACAGGGCCACCAGCACGAAGCCGCCCGTCCAGCCGAGCAGGAAGGCCAGCCCGCCAAAGCCCTGCATGTACAGCGTGCCCGCCAGCCCCAGAAACGAGGCCGCCGACAGCCAGTCTGCCGCCAGCGCCATACCGTTGTAGAACGCCGGCACGCGCCGCCCAGCCACGTAGTACTCGACCGGGTCGATGGTGCGGGTGAGGATGCCGATCGTCGCGTAGACGGCCAGTGTCCCAAGCAGGAAGGTCAGGCCGATGGCGCTCTTGGACCAGCCCAAGCGCTCCAGCACCCCCAGCAGCAGCACGAAGCCGATGAACCCCCAGGCAAAACGCCAGTACAGACGGTCGAGAACGGGGCGAAGGTGGGAATCGGGCGACGCAGGCATGGCGCGAAGACGGCAACGGCTTGACGCAACGCAAAGCCGTGGCGGGCGTTGGTCTTGGCAGCGGACGCTGAGGGTGTAGCATGGCATCGTAGCGGTTTTTGGCCCCGCCTGGGCCGCCCTTGCCATGCACATGCCCCCCAACGATCGACCTGTCGACGACTCCACCCCACTGGCCACCCTACCAGTGCGGGCCTTGCTGCGGCGCCCTCCGGTGACGGTGCCCCCCGATCTGCCCATCCAAGCGACCGCGCGAATCATGCGCGAGCACCGGATTTCGTCGGTGCTGGTGGCTCACGACGGCGCCCTGGTCGGTCTGGTGACGGACCGCGATTTGCGCAACCGCGTGCTGGCCGAGGGACTGGACCCAGCACGTCCCGTGATCGAGATCGCCACCACCGCGCTGCAAACGGTGGAGATCGGGGACCATGCCTTCGATGCGCTGCTGCTCATGGCCCGCCTGAACATCCACCATGTGCCAGTGATGGACGGGCGCACGGTGGTTGGCGTCATCTCCAGCACCGACCTGCAGCAGCAACAGAGCAACTCCGCCGTCAACCTGGCCGGCGCGATTTACCGGCAAGAATCGGTGAAAGAACTGGTGGCGACGGCCGGCCGCATCGGCCAGCTCCAGCGGCAACTGGCCGCCGCCAGCACCAGCGCGCACGCCATGGGGCGCATCGTTTCGGCCATGACAGACGCCCTCACCTCGCGCCTGCTGCAACTGGCCGAGGCCCAGTACGGCCCGCCCCCCGTCCCCTACGCGTGGGTCGCCGCCGGATCGCAGGGGCGCAACGAACAGACCGCCAAATCCGACCAGGACAACTGCCTGGTTCTGGACGACCGCTACGACCCCGCGGCGCACGGCGCCTATTTCGCGGCGCTGGCGCGTTTTGTTTGCGACGGGCTCAACGCCTGCGGCTACGTCTATTGCCCCGGCGAGATGATGGCGGTCACCGACACCTGGCGGCAGCCGCTGGCCCGCTGGCGCGACTATTTCCGGACCTGGATCGAGCGCCCGGAGCCGAAGGCCCTGATGCTGACCTGCGTCTTTTTCGACCAGCGCTTCGTGCATGGCGAGCGGGCGCTGCTCGACACCCTGCGCATCGAGGTGCTGCAACGCACCCCGGGGCAGCGGATCTTTCTGGCGCACATGGTGGGCAACGCGCTGACCCATCAACCGCCGTTGGGATGGCTGGGGGGGATCAGCACCATCCGCCACGGGAAGCACGAAGGCACGGTGGACCTCAAGCACACCGGCATCGTCCCCATCATCGACCTGGCGCGCATTTACGCCCTGGCCGGCGGCATCCCGGCGGTCAGCACGCGCGAGCGCCTGCAGGCGGCGGCCAGCAGCGGCGAGATCAGCGCCGAGCGCACGCGCGACCTGATCGACGCGCTGGAGTTCTTGAGCGGGCTGCGCATCCAGCACCAGGCCCGTCTAATGGCCGACGGCCAGGCGGCGGACAATTACCTGCGGCTGGACGAGCTCTCCGAACTCGAACGGCGCCACCTGAAGGATGCCTTCGGCGTCGTGAAAGACCTGCAGAGCGTGCTGGAAAAACGCTACCTCGCAGGGCGCTTCTGAGAGCCGGGGCAGCGTCCGCCCCGGCATCGACGCCCGGCATCAATACGTCAGACGGGCGTAGTAGGTGCGCTCGGCCGCGCGGCGCGCGTCGCCCAAGGTGTGGATGCCCTGCTCGGCCAGCAGTGGGATGAGGCGCAGCAACACCTCGGCCGTCACGAAGGCGTCGCCCAGCGCCGTGTGGCGCCCGATCACCGGGATGCCGAAGCGGGCCGCAATCTCCTCCAGCCGGTGCGACGTTTGAGCGGGGTGGACCACGGCCGACAGCAGCAAGGTATCAAGCACCGGATGGTCGAACACCAGCCCGGTCGCCCGCTCCTTGAGCTGCAAAAACCGCATGTCGAATGCCGCGTTGTGCGCCACCAGCACCGTATCGCGGGCGAAGGCGTGGAAGGCGGGCAGCACCTGCGTGATGTCGGGCTGACCGGCGACCATGTCCGGGGTGATGCCGTGGATGGGGATGGACTCGCGCGGGATGGAACGGCGCGGGTTGACGAGTTGCTCGAAGCTCTCGTGCCGCAGCAGCTTGCCATTGACGATGCGCGTGGCGCCGATTTGGATGATCTCGTCGCCCTCGGACGGATTGAGGCCCGTGGTCTCGGTGTCGAAGACGGTGTAGGCCAGCGCCGTGAGCGGCACATCGTCCAACGCCTGCGCCGCGGGGGACTGGCGGAACAGGTCGAAGTCGTAATACTCGGGCCGGCTTTCGGTGCGCACGAGGGGGGGCGAGTCGGCGGGCTCCGCCGGATCTATGGCCGGCAACAGCAGCCGGAAGAAGGCCAGGCCCGCCTGAGCGTCGGCCTCCACCCACAAGGCGCCGCCGTGGCGCTCCACCACGTCGCGCACACTCGCGGCCAAACCCCCGTCGCCCACGCGCATCGGGTCCAGCTCCCAGCCCATCAGACCGGCGATCGACGCCTCGCCGGCCGGGGCGGCCCAGGCCAGATCCACGTGCGCCTGGGCGCCGGCCCGCCTTTGCGCCGCCGGGGCCGGCTGTAGCCGCAGGGTGACGGCGGCAACGCCACCCTCCTCGTGCAGCCGGCGCGCCAGATAGACCACGGCCTGGATCAGGGAAAAGCTCTCAATGCGCAGCCAGACCTCGCCATCGACGGGCCCCACCCCCACCTGCAGCCCTTTGACGTCGGCCAGTCGGCGCTCGATCGCCGCGATCAGGTCGGCGCCCAGCATGTCCTCCATCGGCCACTGGCTGCCCCATTGCGTGGCGCCATCGGCAACCAGGCGCTGCACCCGGTCGCCCAGGGCCTGGACCTCGCCGCGCACCACGCCGAGCAGCCGCTCGCGCAGCGTGGGATCGGCGTCGGGCAACTCCAGCACCTCGAGCGCTGCGCGCACATTGGCCAGGGAGCGGCGGCTGCCTTCGGTCAAGTCGAGCCAGAGCCGCTCCCGCGCCGCCGCCTGCTCATGGTCGCGGGTGATGTTGTCGAGCACGAGGACGAAGCCGGCCAGCTCCTGCTCAGCGCCCTCGGCACCCTCCGCCTGCCGCACCGGGGCCACCTGCACGCGCAGCAACTGCCCGCCGCGCGTGGCCGTGACGAACTGCGCGCTGGGGTGCGCCGCCCCCCGGCGCAAGCGCTGGCGAATACTCTCCAGCGCATGCGCAATGACCGCCCGATCGAACACCGTGTAGATGGAGCGTCCCAAGCCGATCAGCTCCGCCCCGCCGGCCAGCGTGGGTGCCTGGGACAGGGCGCGAAATTGCCAGCGCGCCCGGTTGTTGTAGAGCAGAACGCGCCCGTCCAGATTGCACACAACGACGCTTTGCGTCAGTTCCGACATCAGGGCGGCCAGGCGCGACTTCTCCTGCTCGATGCCGCGCGCCGCCTCGCGCACGCGCTCGTCCACCTGGGCGCGCCACGCCTCGCGCTGCTGCACGAGCTGATTGAACAACTGGGCGACCCGGCGCACTTCCGCCGGGCCACGCTCGCGCAGGGCGGGCGCTCCCTGCGCGGTCAACAGCACCTGGGCCTCCTCGGCCAGCCGCCGCCAGGGGTGCACGCCCACGTCGAAGGCGCGCTGCAGCCCCCACGCGATGGCCGCCATGCCCGCCAGCCACATCAGCAGCACGAAGCCCCAGCGATCGCCCAGCAAATCGAGCATGCGCGTGCGGGCCTCGACCTCCAGCGTGACCGCGATCAGCCCCACCGTGACCGCCAGCCATGCGAGGGACACGGCCGCGGCACCGGCCAGCAGCCACCACAGGCGTGGGTCGATGCGCCGCCTCACCCCTGTGCTCCCAGCAGTTCGCGCACGCGGCGCACCAACTCCTGCGTGGAAAAGGGTTTGGTCAGATAGGCATCCGCGCCGAGCGCCAGCCCCTTGGCAACGTCGGTGTCTCGCCCCTTGGCGGTGAGCATGACGATGCACATGCCCGCCAGCGCGGTATCGGCCCGGATGGCCTGGCACACGTCGAAGCCGCTCTTGCGCGGCATCATGACGTCGAGCAGCACCACATGTGGGCACCAACTGCCGGCAAGGGCCAAGCCTTCCTCCCCGTCGCGGGCCACCTGCACCTCGTAGCCCTCGCGCTTCATCAGAAACTCGAGCGAGATCAGGATGTTGGGTTCATCGTCCACGATCAGTACGCGCTTACCCATGGGGGCGTCTCCTCGATGGTTCTCAGGGGCCGGCCCGCGGCGCCGGGGGCGGCAGCGGCAGGTCGAAGCCGAAGCAGGCACCCTCGCCGGGCGTCGATCGCAGCCACAGGCGCCCGCCCAAATGTTCCACGATCCGACGGCTGATCGGCAAGCCCAGGCCGGTGCCCGCCGGCCGGTCCAGCGCATCGCCGCCCTGGCGAAACTTCTCGAAAATCACCGCCTGCTCGGCCGCGGGCACCCCCGGTCCATTGTCGTGCACTTCGACGGTGACCTGGGGTGTGCCATCGCCGGCCAGGGTCGGAAAGACGCGCACCCGCACTTGCCCCGTCTCGGCCGAGACGAACTTCGCCGCGTTCGACAGCAGGTTCATGAGCACCTGCTGTAGCCGGTCGGCGTCGGCGCGCACCGGCAGCAGACCGGGCGGCAGCTCCAGCGCCAGCCGCGCCCCGCGATCGCGCAGCAAGGGCTCGGCCGCTTGTGCGGCCCGCTGCACCACCGCCACCAGGTCTACGTCGGCCACGTCCCAGACGGCATGCCCGGATTCGATTTTGGCCAGATCCAGCACCTGGTTGACCAGCCGGGTCAGGCGCTCGGTCTCGGCCACAACGATGCCCAGGAACTGCTCGCGCTGCGCCACATCCATGCCGGGATCGTCGCGCATGATTTCCGACAAGGTCCTGATCGAGGTCAAGGGTGTACGCAGTTCATGCGTCACCGACGACATGAAGTCGTCCTTCAGGCGGTCGAGCTCTTGCAGCCGCTCGTTGGCCGCGCGCAACTCCGCCGTGGCGCGCTCCAGCGATCGAGATTTCTCCTCCAGCGCGCGCGACAGGGCCCGCAGCCGCCCGGTCTCGCGCAGAATGCCGAGCACGTCCTCGACGCGCAAGGGCTGCTCCTCCACCACCGAGGCCACCAGTCGCCGCGCCGTTGCGCTGCCCACGGCCCCCGCCAATTGCGTCTCCACCCAGTGAACCAAAGCCGCATCCGCCGGCAGGGCTGCCACCGGCACCCCACGCGCGCGGGCCTGCTCGTCCAGCAGCTCGCGCGCGCGCTCCGCACCCAGCACCCGCGCCAGCACCGCCTCCAGCGCCGGCAGGGAGGCTTCGCCGCGCCAGAACACAGGGCAGTCCTCCCCGCCGGTGCGTTCGAACACATCGACGAACAGCAGCGCCTGGCTGGTTTCGACTGCTTCGGGCCGGCGCGCGAGTGACACGCCGACATACAGCCCGACGTTGACCAGCAGGCTCCAGAACAGCGCGTGGGTAAGCGGATCGAACCCCTGCAGCCCCAGCAGGGCTTCGGGCCGCAGCCAGTCCACACCGAGCAGCCCCTCGGTCACGAAAGTGGCGGGCAGCCACCCCGATTTGGCGAGGGACGGCAGCATCAAGGTGTAGGCCCAGACCACGAAGCCGCCGAGCAGCCCGGCCATGGCCCCGTCGCGGCAGGCACCTTTCCAATACATGCCACCCAGCAGGGCGGGGGCAAACTGGGCCACAGCGGCAAAGCTGATCAGGCCAATGCTCACGAGCGCGTAGGCATCGCCCGCCACCCGGTAGTACCCGTAGCCCAACAACAGCAGCACCAAGATCGCCCCGCGGCGGATACGCAGAATGGGGCGCGTCAGATCGACCGGAGCGCGGCCCCGCACGGCGTGCCGCAGCCACCACGGCAACACCAGGTCGTTGCACACCATGGTCGCCACCGCGATGGTCTCCACGATCACCATGCCGGTGGCCGCCGACAACCCCCCGATGAATGCCAGCAGCAACAGCGCCTCGGCCCCGGCGGCCTGCGGCAGCCGCAACACGAAAATCTCCGCCTCGGAGGCACTGCCAAACCACAACAACCCGGCCAGCGCGATCGGCAGCACGAACAGGTTGATCAACCACAGATAGAGCGGAAACACCCAGGCCGCGCGGCGGATGTGCCGCTCATCCACCGCCTCGACCACCATGACTTGGAATTGGCGCGGCAGCAGCAACACGGACAGGCCGGCCAGCACCGTCAAGGCCAGCCAGCTCGACCAGGCGAAGGTGCCGGCGTCACCGAGTGTGAGCAGCCGCGCCAGCTCCGGCACCTGGCGGGCCCGCGCGACGATATCCCCCCACCCGTCGAACAGCCCCCAGGTGACATAGACGCCCACGGCCAGAAACGCCACCAGCTTGACCAGCGACTCGAGGGCAATGGCGGCTACCATACCCTCGTGCCGCTCGGTGCTGTCCCAATGGCGCACGCCAAAGGCAATGGTGAACGCTGCCAACCCCAGTGCCAGATAGAAGGTGCTCTCGCGCCACCAGGGGGGGGCACCGATGCCGTGCGCCACTCCGTCGGTCACCACCGCGTAGGCGACGGCGATGCCCTTGAGCTGCAGGGCGATGTAGGGGACGATGCCGACCACGGTGATCAGCGTGACCAGCCCGGCCAGTGCGGGGCTTTTGCCGTAGCGGCTGGCGATGAAATCCGCGATGGTGGTGACGCGGTAGGTGCGCGCGATGCGTACCATCCTGCGCAGGACGGCCCAGCCCAGCACCATGGCCAGTGTCGGTCCCAGGTAAATCGGCAAGAACCACAGACCGCCGCTGGCCGCACGCCCCACGCTGCCAAAGTACGTCCAGGCGGTGCAATAGACCGCCATCGACAACGCATAAACCCACGGGCTGCCAATGGCCGAGCGCCTTTGGCGTGCCCGCCCGTCGGCCCAGTGGGCCACGCCGAACAACACCCCGAGGTAGGCAAACGCTGCGGCGATGACGAGCGCGGGCGACATCGACTGTCTGCGCCACCGGGCGTCAATCCGGCACGCGCTCCATGAACCAGGCGAGCACAGCGATCAACGCGGCCCACGCGGTGAACAGGGCCACCACGAACGGGGCGGCGCCCCCCGCTCGCTCACCCCAGAAGGCCCAAACCGCCAGCAGCGGAAAGTTGAACGCCAGCACGCCCAGCACAAACAGGGCCCACAGCCGCGGCTCCTCGGGGGACGGGTCGGGCGATGGCATGGCGGGGCGTGGTCAGGAACGCGGTGAATCAGTCCCCGGACGCCAGCCGGTGCCAGGTGTCGATCACCGTGTCCGGGTTCAGCGAGATCGAGCTGATGCCGCGCTCCATCAGCCAGCGCGCAAAGTCCGGATGGTCGCTGGGCCCCTGGCCGCAGATGCCGATGTACTTGCCCTGGGCGCGGCAGGCTTCGATCGCGCGCTCGATCAGCGCCAGCACCGCCGGGTCGCGCTCGTCGAAGTCGTGCGCCAGCAGCTCCAGCCCGGAGTCGCGGTCCAGCCCGAGCGTCAGCTGGGTGAGGTCGTTGGAGCCGATCGAAAAGCCGTCGAAGAACTCGAGGAACTGCTCGGCGAGCACGGCGTTGCTCGGGATCTCGCACATCATGATGAGCTTGAGGTCCTGCTCGCCGCGCTTGAGCCCCATCGAGGCCAGCAGCTCGGTGACGCGCCGGGCCTGCGCCAGCGTGCGCACGAACGGCACCATCACCTGCACGTTGGTCAGACCCATCTCGCCGCGCACACGCTTGATCGCCTCCACCTCCATCGCGAAGGCCTCGGCGAACTCGTCGCTGATGTAGCGCGCCGCACCGCGGAAGCCCAGCATCGGGTTTTCCTCGTCGGGCTCGTAGCGGCTGCCACCGATCAGCTTGCGGTACTCGTTACTCTTGAAGTCCGACAGCCGCACGATGACCGGCTTGGGCCAGAACGCCGCGGCGATGGTGGCCACGCCCTCGGCCACCTTGTCGACGTAGAAGGCGCGCGGGCTGGCGTGGCCGCGCGCGGCCGACTCCACCGCGCGCTTGAGGTCCACATCGACATTGGGGTAGTCGAGGATGGCCTTCGGGTGCACGCCGATGTTGTTGTTGATGATGAATTCCAGCCGCGCCAAGCCGACGCCGCCGTTGGGGATTTGCGCGAAGTCGAACGCCAGCTGCGGGTTGCCGACGTTCATCATGATCTTGACCAGCAGCTGCGGCATCTCGCCGCGCTTGACCTCGGTGACCTCGGTCTCCAGCAGCCCCTCGTAGATGTGGCCGGTGTCGCCCTCGGCGCAGCTGACGGTGACGAGCTGGCCGTCCTTTAGCGTCTCGGTGGCGTGGCCGCAGCCGACCACTGCCGGAATGCCGAGCTCGCGCGCGATGATCGCGGCGTGGCAGGTGCGCCCGCCGCGGTTGGTGACGATGGCGCTAGCGCGCTTCATGATCGGCTCCCAGTTGGGGTCGGTCATGTCGGTGACCAGCACGTCGCCAGGCTGCACCTTGTCCATCTCGGCGATCGAGTGCACGATGCGCACCTTGCCGGTACCGATCTTTTGGCCGATGGCGCGGCCGCTGGCCAGCACCGAGCCCTTGGCCTTGAGCTTGTAGCGCAGCTCGACCTGGCCGGCAGCCTGGCTCTTGACCGTCTCCGGCCGCGCCTGCAGGATGTAGATTTGGCCGTCGACGCCGTCCTTGCCCCACTCGATGTCCATCGGACGGCCGTAGTGCTGTTCGATGACCAGGGCATAGCGCGCCAGCTCCAGCACCTCGGCGTCGGTCAGGCTGTAGCGGTTGCGTTGCTCCACCGGCACGTCCACCGTCTTGACCAGCTTGCCGCCGGCGGCCTTCTCCTCGGGCGTGGCAAACACCATCTGAATCAGCTTGCTGCCGAGGTTGCGGCGGATGATGGCGTGCTTGCCGGCTTTGAGCATCGGCTTGTGGACGTAGAACTCGTCCGGGTTGACGGCGCCCTGCACCACCGTCTCGCCCAGGCCGTAGCTGGCGGTGATGAAGACGACGTCCTGAAAGCCGCTTTCGGTGTCGATGGTGAACATGACACCGGAGGCGCCCAGGTCCGAGCGCACCATGCGCTGCACGCCGGCGGAGAGCGCCACCTCGCTGTGCGCAAAGCCCTTGTGCACGCGGTAGCTGATCGCGCGGTCGTTGTAGAGGCTGGCGAAGACCTCCTTGATCTTGTGCAGGATTGGCTCGATGCCGACGACGTTGAGGAAGGTCTCCTGCTGGCCGGCAAACGACGCATCGGGCAAGTCTTCGGCGGTGGCAGAGGAGCGCACCGCGTAGCTGGCGTTCAGGCCCCCGTCCAGGCGGTCGTAGGCGTCGCGGATTGCGGCCTCCAGCTCCGGCGGGAACGGCTGCGCCTGCACCAGCGCGCGGATCTCGGCGCCGGTGGCCGCCAGCGCCTTGACGTCGTCTGCGTCGAGGCTCGACAGCATCGCGTCGATGCGCGCATCCAGCCCACCGTGCTTGAGGAACAGCCGGAACGCATGCGCCGTGGTGGCAAAGCCCGTCGGCACGCGCACGCCTTGCGGCAGCTGCGAGATCATCTCGCCGAGACTGGCGTTCTTGCCGCCGACGATCTCGACGTCGGCCATGCGCAGCTGCTCGAACGGCACGACGAGCGCATCGGGGGGAAAGCGATTGGACATGGTTGAAGACTCCACGATGTTGAAAAACCGGTCCCGCAGCCGGTGGGCGCTTGCTTGTCGTTGTTCGCGGCCCCCGAAGCCCCCGGTGCGCACGGCCGACACCGACCATCGCACCGAGTCGCGATAATGTGTCGATTGTAAGTTCCCGCCCCCGCGCCGGCACAGCCCGGCCCGCCAATCGACCATGCCCAACCGCACTGCTTTCTTCGTCTCCGACGGCACCGGCATCACGGCCGAAACCTTTGCCCGCGCCATCCTGACGCAATTCGAAATCGACCCCAAGTGCGTGCGGCTGCCGTTCATCGACGACGCCGACAAGGCCCACCAGGCGGTGCGTCAGATCAACCACGCCGCGGCGGTGGATGGCAGTCGCCCGCTGGTCTTTACCACCGTGGTCAACATGGAGGTGCTCGAGGTGCTGCAACAGCACTGCCAAGGCATGCTGATCGACATGTTCGGCACCTTCATCGCGCCGCTGGAGCACGAGCTGGGCATGAAGTCCAACCACCGCGTCGGGCGCTTTTCGGACGTGGCCAAGAGCCGCGAGTACCACGACCGCATCGAGGCGATCAATTTCACCCTGGAGCACGACGACGGCCAGACGAACGACAACCTGGAAAAGTCCGACGTGATCCTGGTCGGCGTCAGCCGCAGCGGCAAGACACCCACGTCGCTCTACCTGGCCATGCAGTTCGGGCTCAAGGCGTCCAACTACCCCTTGATCCCCGAGGACTTTGAGCGCCGACAGTTGCCCCCAGCACTGCTGCCCCACAAAAAAAAGCTGTTCGGCCTGACCATCGATCCCCAGCGCCTGAGCGAAATCCGGCACGAGCGACGCCCCAATTCGCGCTACGCGAGCTTGGAAAACTGCCGCTACGAGGTACGCGAGGCCGAATCGCTGATGCGCCGCGCGGGCATCCGCATCCTCTCGACCACGCACAAGTCGATCGAGGAGATCGCCACCATCATCCGGCAGGATTTGGAAGAGCCCGCCGCGCGCTAAACCCCTCGGCCGCTGCACGGCTGGTCACAGGGCACCGGGGCGGGGATGGCGCGTGGCCCGGTAAAAGTGCAGGATGCGCTGCACGTAGGCCCGCGTCTCGGGGTACGGCGGCACGCCCCCGTAGCGGTCCACCACCCCTTCGCCCGCGTTGTAGGCGGCGCACACCAGGGCCACGTCGCCATCGAAGCGATCGAGCAGCCAGCGCAGGTAGGACAGGCCCCCGCGCACGTTCTGCTCGGGGTCGAACGGATTGCGCACGCCAAAGCGCTCGGCCGTGTCGGGGATCAACTGCATCAGCCCCTGGGCGTTGCGCGGCGAGACGGCACGCGCCTCGAAATTGGATTCGGCCCGCGCGATGGCCAGCGCCAACCGCCCGTCGACGGCAAAACGCGGCGCCAGCCGCTGGATGAGCTGGGCATGGCGGCGCTTGTCAGGGGGCAGCGCCGCCACGAAGCGCTCCACCACCTCGTGCGGCACGGCCTGCTCGGGCGGTGGCCGATCGAAGCGCGGCGGCTCGCCCCCAGTCAGGCAGGCGGGCAGATCGTCGGGGCGCCCTGCGCCAACGGGGACGGCCGGAGTATCCGCTGCGCTCGACGGTCCATCTCGTGCCCGTGACTGCTGCTCCAGAAGCCCCTGGGACTCGCGATGGCCGATCTGCGCGGCCTGACGCAGCAGCGCCCAACCCTCGGCCTCGCCGGCGGGATCGCGGCGCTCGCGCAGGAAAAGCGCTCCCAGCCGGTAATAGGCTTCGCCGCTGCCGAAGCGGGCGGCGTCGCAGTAGCGCGCCGCCGCCGTCGCGGGATCGCTCGCCCGCTCGGTCGCCCAGCCCTCTTCGATCCAGCGCGAAAGTTGGGGGGGCTCATCGGTCCACGCTGGCGGGGCGACGTCCGGCCACGCCTCGGCCCTCGCCCAGGCCGTCGCGCCCAACGCCAGGGCAGCGACCCCCAGCGCCGTCAGGAACGCCGGGCGCGCGACTTGGGCTGGCCAATGCCGTGCGCGTGGCGGGCCAGGGCAAAGGACAGAAAAATCTTCATCCACAACGTCGTTCCGGCAACCGCCACCCAGGCCTGGTACTCCAGCCAACCCATCAGGACCGCCACGATGACGCCCGCCAGCACGCCGCCGCCTACCAGGTTGATCGTCATCTCGTACGGGGCCCACCGCTCGGCGTCGGCCGGGGGTTCGCCCTTCTTCAGGGCCACCTCGGAAAAATCGCGGCGCACCAGAATGCGCCACGCGCGCCGCAGCCAAAAGAATGCCACGGGAAACAGCGCCAGGAAAAACAGAATCTTGATCGGATAGATGCTGACCATTGCGTCCTCATCAAAAAAGCCCCGCCGGCCGAGCCGGCGGGGCTATTGTCGTCGGGCGCGATGCCCGACGCACATCGCGCTCAGTGCGCGACGGCCGAGCCCGCGCCCTTGGGCACGCGGACCGACTCGACCAGGTCCTGAATGTGCGACGGCACCGGCTTGGACACCGCGCTGACCGCGAACGCCACCACGAAGTTGACGATCGCACCGACGGTACCGAAGGCTTCCGGCGTGATGCCGAAGAAGCTGTTGGCGCCGCCGATGAGGTTCAGGTACTCGGTGCCCTTGACGAAGAAGATGCCCTTGTGCGCAAACACATAGAACAGCGTGACGAACAGGCCGGCGAGCATGCCCGCCACGGCGCCGGAGCCGGTCACCTTCTTGCTGAAGATGCCCATCATCAGCGCCGGGAAGATCGTCGAGGCGGCGATGCCGAACGCCAGCGCCACGGTGCCCGCGGCGAAGCCCGGCGGGTTCAGTCCCAGGTAGCCGGCGACGACGATGGCGCCGGCCATGGCGATCTTGCCGGCCAGCAGCTCGTTCTTCTCGCTGATGTTGGGGTTGATGGCGCCCTTGATCAGGTCGTGCGAGATCGCCGACGAAATCGCCAGCAGCAGGCCCGCCGCGGTGGACAGGGCGGCGGCCAGACCACCCGCGGCAACCAGCGCGATCACCCAGTCGGGCAGCAGCGCGATTTCGGGGTTGGCCAGCACGATGATGTCGGCATTGACGGTCAGCTCGTTGCCCTTGAGGCCAGCGGCCTCGGCCTTGGCCTTGACAGCCTCGTTCTTGGTCTTGTCGTTGTAGAACTGGATGCGGCCGTCGCCGTTCTTGTCCTCGAACTTCAGCAGGCCTGTCTTTTCCCAGCGCTTGAACCATTCCGGACGCTGCTCATAGGGCAGCGCGGATTCGGCCGCGAACAGGTCCGCATTGGCCTTGACGCGCTCGGCGTTCACCCGGACGCCACCGGCGGGATCCGGCTCTACGCCGACCGCGGTGTTGACGGTGCCGATCAGGTTGAGGCGCGCCATACCGCCGACCGCCGGGGCCGTGGTGTAGAGCAAGGCGATGAAGACGAGCGCCCAGCCTGCGGAGGAACGGGCATCGGAGACCTTGGGCACCGTAAAGAAGCGCACGATGACGTGCGGCAGGCCGGCCGTGCCAATCATCAGCGACACGGTGTAGAAGAACATGTTGAGCTTGCTGCCGGCCACCGCGGTGGTGTACTCGGCAAAGCCCAGATCCCTCACCACCTGATCCAGCTTGGCCAACAGCGCGACGTCCGTGCCTTTGAGGTCGGCACCAAGGCCCAGCTGCGGCAGCACGTTGCCGGTCAGCGCCAACGAGATGAAGATCGCCGGCACCAGGTAGGCCAGGATCAGCACGATGTACTGCGCCACCTGGGTGTAGGTGATACCCTTCATGCCGCCGAACACCGCGTAAGCGAACACGATGGCCATGCCGATGTAGATGCCCATGTCACTGGAGACGCCGAGGAAGCGCGAGAACGTCACCCCCACGCCGGTCATCTGGCCGATGATGTAGGTGATGGAGGCCACCAGCAGGCAGATCACGCCGACGTTGCGCGCGGTCTGCGAGTAGTAGCGGTCACCGATGAACTCGGGCACAGTGAACTTGCCGAACTTGCGCAGGTACGGCGCCAGCAGGCAGGCCAGCAGCACGTAGCCGCCGGTCCAGCCCATCAGGAACACGGCGCCGCCATAGCCCATGTTGGAGATCAGGCCAGCCATCGAGATGAACGACGCCGCGCTCATCCAGTCGGCCGCGGTGGCCATGCCGTTGGTCACCGGGTGCACGCCGCCGCCGGCGACGTAGAAGTCGGAGGTGCTGCCGGCGCGCGACCACACCGCGATGCCGATGTACAGCGCAAAGGTCGCGCCGACGACCAGATAAGTCCAGAGTTGCAAACTCATGGTGCGCTCCTTCGGATCAGTCTTCGGCCATGCCGAACTTGCGGTCGATGTCGCCCATCTTCTTCGCGTACCAGAAGATCAGCGCGATGAAGATGTAGATGGACCCCTGCTGGGCGAACCAGAAGCCCAGCGGATAACCGCCGAGCTTGATGCGGTTGATGGCATCGGCAAACAGGATGCCTGCCCCGTAGGACACCAGGAACCAGATGACCAAAACCTTGGTCAACAGCCCCAGCGTCGCGGACCAATAGGCCCGGGCGTTGCTGTCAAGGGACATGATGGATCTCCTCGGATACACATGTAGGAATCGGCGGTGGATGCCGCCGGCCGGAACATCGCTCGGGATGCGCAATGTTGCTGGGCGCAATATCTGGAGGAATGCTTACAGCGGCCTGATGATTCCGAGGAAAACGGTCAAAACTAGGGTAAGTCCTAACCCTCGCGGGTATCCGGAAGCGCCACGCAGACCCATTGCCCGGGGGCTGGGGCCTCGCGCGGCCAATGCCCGGCGTCAGGGGGCACGGCGGTACATCCCAATTGCAGGGTGTAACGAACGGCGCGGATCACCCCCGCGTGGGTGATCCAGACGTGGTCGCCCACACCGTCTGCCATCGCGGTGCGCAGGGCGTGCCGCACGCGGCGCAACAGCATCCGCACGGATTCGCCACCACCAGGACAGTAGTCGGCAAAGTCCGCTGCCCAGGCGTCGAGTTCGGCGCGCGGAACGTCGTCCCAGGGGAGGCACTCCCAGGCGCCGAAATTCAGTTCGCCCAGGGTGGAGTCCAAAACGGGGGCTGCAAGACCGGGGCGTCGCTCCTGCAGCGCCTGGGCAAGCTGGCGCGCCCGACGCAGCGACGAGACGCGCCAACCAAAGCGCGCCGGCAACGCGGCGTCCAGCCGCCGAGCCGCGGCGGCCGTAGCCACCGGGTCGGCGGGAATGTCGCTCGCCCCGTAGCAGACGCCAGGGGGCGAGGTAGTAGCAGCATGGCGCACGAGCCACAAGCGCACGGCCTCAGCCCCAACCGCGGGCCTGCAGCCCCAGCCCGACCACCAGCCCCAGATAAAAAGCCAGCTCCGTCATCTGCTGGGTGGCGCCCAGCGTGTCCCCGGTAAAACCCTGCAGGCGCCGCTGCAGCCACCGGCGCATGGCCTCCAGCGCGCCCCCCGCCGCCACGACCGCAGCACCCCACGGCGCAGACGGCAACAGCCCCACCACCAACGCCATCGCGGCGGCCCACCAGCTCAGCCCGACGATCGCGGCGGACGGACCAATTGCATCCGCCAGCGGCTTGGATTTGGAGCGTGGCGTATCCCCCACATGCGGCAGGGTGCGGATGATCCACAGCGGGGCCAGCCGCGACGTGACATGGGCGGCGAATAGACCGGCGGCCGCCAACGCCGTGCCGTGCTGGGCCAGCAGCGCCAGCAACCCCACTTTGGTCAGCAGGGCCAGCACCAGCGTCACCGCCGCATAGCTGCCAATGCGCGAGTCCTTCATGATCTCCAGCGCCCGCTCGCGCTCGACCACGCCGCCCAGAGCATCGGCCGTGTCGGCCAACCCGTCCTCGTGGAAGACGCCCGTCAGGACCACGCTCGCGGCCGTGGCCAGGGCGGCCGCCACCCAGGCCGACGCGGGCTGGGCCGGCAGCACCCACAGGGCCGCGGCGCACACCACGGCGCAAGCCCCGCCGACCAGCCACCCCACCCCCGGAAAATGCGCCGCACTGGCGCGAAGCATCGCCGGCGAATAACCGACCCACGCCGCTAGCCGCCCGGTCACCGGGATGCGCGTGAAAAACTGCAGCGCCAGCAAAAAATGCCGCACGCCGTTGGCCAAGGCGACCAGGAGGCGTGGGGGCGTCTCCGGTTCCGTCATGCGGTTGCTCCAGCGCGTCAGACGGCGGTGGACGCCGGATCCGGCGCGGCACGCGCCACGCCGGCGGCGCCGAAACTGGCCATCTCGCGCAGGATGGCGCAGGCCGATACCAGCAGCGGCCAGGCCAGTGCGGCGCCGGAGCCCTCCCCCAGCCGCAGGCCGAGGTCCAGCAGCGGCTGGGCCTTCAAGTGCGCCAGCAGCAGCGCGTGGCCGCGCTCGCCGGAGCGGTGCGCAAACACGCAGCGCTGCAGCACATGCGGGCGCAGCCGCGCCGCCACCAGCACCGCCGCGGTGGTGATGAAGCCGTCCACCACGATGACGCGCCGCTCGGCGGCGGCCTGCAGCACGGCGCCGGTCATGGCCGCGATCTCCAGCCCGCCCAGCGCCGCCAGCGCATCCAGCGGCTCGGTGGCCTGGGCGTGGCGCTCGAGCACCCGGCGCAGCACGTCGATCTTGCGCTGCACGCCGGCGGCGTCCAGCCCCGTGCCGGCACCGGTGCAGTCGGCGATGTCCAAGCAGGTGAGCCGACTCATCAGCAGCGCCGCGGCGGAGGTGTTGCCGATCCCCATCTCGCCCAGCAGCAGCACGTTGCCGGGCAGCCGCCGCACCAGCGCGATGCCGTGGCGCAGCGCCGCACCGCACTGCGCCGCGGTCATCGCTGGCTTCTGCAGCGCGTCCGCCGTGCCCCACGCCACCTTGGCGTCCACCAGGCCGGGCCGCGGAGCGAACGCATGGCGCACGCCGCAGTCCACCACGGTGAGGGCCAGCGCGTGCTGGCGCGCCAGCACGCTGACCGCCGCGCCGCCGGCGAGGAAGTTTTCCACCATCTGCCAGGTGACGTCGCTCGGGTAAGCCGACACGCCGTGCGCGGCCAGCCCGTGGTCGGCGGCGAAGACCACCAGTTGCGGCTCGCGCAGCGCCGGCTCCTCGGTGCCGAGGATCAGGCCGAGCCGCTGCGCCAGCGCCTCCAGCCGGCCCAGCGACCCCAGCGGCTTGGTCTTGTCGTCCAGCAGCGCCTGCAGACGCGCGGCCAACGCCGCGTCGTGCAGGTCGGGCACGGCGGGCAGCTCCTCGGGGTTTAAGCTTGTCATCGCGGACTCCTCATCGTTGGGGAATGTTTCTTCATGGCCCGGCCAGGGCCGCCAGCGCCCCGGGGGCGAAGTGCGCCTCGACCAAGTCGGCCAGGCCGTCGAACACGGCCGACAGCGGCCGGGCGCGCGTGCCCAGCAGCGCACGCAGCGCGGCCTCGTCCTCAAACAGGCCGTGCAGATACAGGCCCATGACGTTGCCGGCGGCGTTGCACCACGCCAGCCCGGGCAGCACCTCGTGCGCCACCTCGCCGCGCGCCGCCAGCGCCGGGTGCGGCACGGTGCGGCCGTGGTGGATCTCGTAGCCGCGCACGCGCACGCCACCCAAGGCCGCCCACGGGCCGGGCGGCAGGGGCCCGAACGTCGCGCTGGTGCGGCGCACGGTCTTGTCGCGCTCGAACACCGTCACCAGCGGCAACAGGCCCAGCCCCGGGGCGTTGCCGTCCACCCCGTGCGGATCGACCAGCGCCTCGCCCAGCATCTGCAGCCCGCCGCAGATGCCCAGCACCGCCCCGCCGCGCGCGGCGTGCGCGGCAAGCGCCGCGTCCAGCCCTTGCGCGCGCAGCCAGGCCAAGTCCGCCGCCGTCGCCTTGGAGCCGGGCAGGATGATCCAGTCCGCCCCGGCGCACTCCGCCGGCGAGCGCGCCCACACCAGCCGCACGCCGCGGGCGTTCTTCAGTGGCTGGAATTCGTCCAGGTTGCTCAGGCGCGGATAGGCCACCACCGCCACCGTGGTGCGCACCGGCCCGCCACCCAGTGCCGCGCGGTCGTCGAACACGCCGTCCTCCTCTGGCAGGCCATGCCCCCAGCGCAGCGGCAGCGTGGCCAGCGTCGGCACGCCGGTGAGCGCCTGCAGCCGCTGCGGCGCCGGGGCCAGCAGCGCCGCGTCGCCGCGGAACTTGTTCAGCACGAAGCCGCGCAGCGCGCCGCGCAGGTCCGCTGGTAGCAACGCCCAAGTTCCGTAGAGGTGCGCAAAGGCCCCGCCGCGGTCGATGTCGGCCACCAGCAGCGCGCGCGCCTGCGCGTGGCGCACCGGCGCGAGGTTGACGATGTCGGTGTCCTGCAGGTTGATCTCGGCCGGGGAGCCGGCGCCTTCCATCACGATCAGGTCGTGCTGCGCGCGCAGCTCGTCCAGCGCCTGCCGCACCACGGGCCAGACGTGCGGGGAACGCTCGCGCCACGGCAGGGCGGTCAGCTCGGCATCGACGTGCCCCAGAAGCACGACCTGGCTGCGCGTGTCGGCCTCGGGCTTGAGCAGCAGCGGGTTCATCCGCACGTCCGGATCGACGCCGGCGGCCAGCGCCTGAAAATACTGCGCCGCGCCGATCTCGCCCTCCGCGCCATCCGGGGTGGCGACGACGCGGGCGTTGTTGCTCATGTTCTGCGCCTTGAACGGCGCCACGCGCAGGCCCTGGCGCGCATACCAGCGGCACAGCGCGGTGACGAGCCAGCTCTTACCGGCGCCGCTGCTGGTGCCCCAGACCATCAGGCCGCGCGCGGTCATCGCGGCGCCCTCCGCCGCGTGGGCGTGGTGGGGGCGGCCGACGCGGGCGCATCCAGCGCTTGCGCCAGCGCCTGCAGGGCCTGCGGCGGCTGCGCCGACAGTCGCCACCAGCCCGGCAGGCCCAACGACGTGGCATCGCGCAGCTTCACGCCATGCGCGCGCAGCGCCGCCGCGTCGATCGGTTGCGGCGGGCGGGCGCAGAGAAACGGCGTGACGCTAGCGGCGACTTCCCAACCGCGCGCCCGCAGCATCTGCACGAGCGCCGCCTTCCATTGCGCCAGCGTGGCCAGGGTCGCCTCCAGCCAGCGCTGCGTGGACGGCTCCGTCCAGGCGGTCAGCAGCGCCACGCCGTCAGCCCCGATCGGCCACGACGGCGCCAGCGCCTGCAGCTCGGCGAGCTGCTCAGGCGGGGCATCCTGCGGCGCGATCACGTAGGCCGCACGCACGCCGGTCAGGCCCAGCGCCTTGTTCGGGCTGTGCAGCTGCCAGCAGCGGGCACGCTGGGCGTCGGACGGCACCGCGTCACCTTGCAGCCGCAGCGGCGCGTAGGCCAGGTCCAGCGTGACGGGTGCGCCGGCGGCCAGCAGCGCCTTGGCCACGGCGGCATCCTCCGGCTGGCCAAGCGGACTGCCGGGGTCGCACAGCCAGCCGGCGCGCGCCTGCGCCGGGCTGGGTGCGCGCACCAGCCCCCAGACCCCCGCGGCGTGCGCGTAATCGCCGTAGCCCGGCGCCGGCCACCAGACGGGGCCGGGCGCGTGTTGCGCGCACCAGGCGGCAAAGCGCAGGATCCATTCGCTGCCGCTGGCAGCCAGCAGCACGCGCGACGGCGCCACGCCGTGCTGGCGCGCCAGCCGATGGCGCAAGTCCGTGTAGGCGGGGTCGGGGTAGTGGCGCCGCGCCGCCGTCTGCACGCGCGCCCAGGCTTGTGGACAGGGCCCGCAGGCGTTGGCGTTGACGGAAAAGTCCCACGGCGGCACACCGTCGGCGTCGGGGCCGCCGTGCGTGCGCGGCGGCGGCCCCGCAGGCGACTGCGTCGTCCCCGGAGCCGGTTCGGTCACGCCGGCTTCGGCGGCCAAGTGTTCCAGCCGCTCTTTCATGACGGCCTCCCGAGCATCGCCACGCCCGCCAGACCCGCCACCAGCAGCGCGCCCCACCCGGCCACCGCGCGGCCGCACCATGCCAAGGCACGCGCGGTATCGACAGGCTGCGGCGGCCGCCCGGCTTCGTTGAGTGCATACACCCCGGGCTTGGTGAGCCGCACCCCCAGCCGCAGCGCCAGCGCGCCCATCGGCCAGCCGCCGTTCGGCGACGGCGTGCGCCGCGCCTGCGCGCGCAGCGCGCGCCACGGCACGCTTCGGCCGGAGGCGGCCAGCAGCAGCACAGCGGTCAGCCGTGCCGGCAGCCACGACAGCGCATCGTCGGCCCGCGCGGCCCAGCGCCCGCCAAAGGTCCAGTCGCGCCCGCCGCGCACGCCGCGGTATCCCCACATCGCATCGGCGGTGTTGGCCCAGCGGTACAGCGCCGCGCCGGGCAGGCCCGCGAGCGCGAACCAGAACAGCGGCGCCACCACCGAGTCGTTGAGGTTTTCCGCCAGGGTGGACAGCGCCGCCTGCCGCACGCCGGCCTCGTCCAGCGCCTGCACGTCACGGCTGACCAGCCGCGCCACCTGCGTGCGACCGGCCTGGAGCCCCCGCGCCTGCGCCGCTTCGACCGCGGCCACCTCCTCGCGGAGCATGCGCCAGGCCAGCAGCGGTTTGAGCAGCAGCCCAAGCGCCAGCCCCTGCACCCACCACGGCGCATGGCTCAGCAACGCCTGCGGCACCCACGCCAGCGCCACCACCCCAGCAGCCCCGAGCGTCCACGCCAGCATCCCGGCGGCAAACACGCGCGCCGGCGGCACCGGCGCGCCCGGCATCGGCGCCACGCGTCGCCCCAGCCTCTCCAGCACCCAGCCCATGGCAACGACCGGGTGCAGCCGCGCCGGCGGCTCGCCGAAGCGCGCGTCCCACGCCAGGGCGACCGCAACTGCCAACGCCAGCGCGCCCGCCGTCGGCCATGCGAGCGCTGCCTGCTCCATCGCCGGGAGTGCCTCTCAACCTGTCACCGGCACTGCTCGCGTGTGCAGGCCCAGCCGCGCCAGCAGCGCGCGGTCGGCCTCCACGTCGGGATTGCCGGTGACCAGCAGCTTGTCGCCGTAGAAGATCGAGTTGGCCCCAGCCAGGAAGCACAGCACCTGCGTCGATTCGTCCATGTCGCGCCGGCCGGCCGACAGCCGCACCTTGGCCCGCGGCATCGTGATGCGCGCCACGGCCACCGTGCGAACGAACTCCAGCGGGTCGAGGTCGGGCTGGTCCGCCAGCGGCGTGCCGGCCACCTTGATCAGATGGTTGATCGGCACCGACTCCGGGTAGGGGTCGAGGTTGGCCAACTGCGCGATCAAACCGGCACGCTGCAGCCGCGACTCCCCCATGCCGACGATGCCACCGCAGCAGACGCGGATGCCGGCTTCGCGCACGTGCTGCAGCGTGCGCAGACGATCCTCGTACTCACGCGTGTGGATGATGGCGCCGTAGAACTCCGGCGCCGTGTCGAGGTTGTGGTTGTAGTAGTCCAGGCCCGCCTTCCCCAACGTTTGGGCCTGCTCGGCGGTGAGCATGCCCAGCGTGCAGCACGCCTCCAGGCCTTCTTCCTTAACGACGCGCACCAGCTCGGCGACCTTGTCCAGATCGCGGTCAGTCGGCGCGCGCCACGCCGCCCCCATGCAGAAACGCTGCGACCCGGCCTGCCGGGCCGCACGCACGGCGGCCCGCACGTCCTCGGGAGACATCAGCTTGGTGGCCTTCACGCCGGTCTCATGGTGCACCGATTGCGGGCAGTAGGCGCAGTCTTCCGGGCAGCCGCCGGTTTTGACCGACAGCAGCGTGGCCAGCTCCATCTCGGCGGGATCGTGGTGCTGCCGGTGCACCTGCTGCGCCTGAAACAAAAGTTCCGGCAGCGGCTGCTCCAGCAACGCCAGCACAGCCTGCGGTGTCCAGCGCGCTGGCAGCGGCGCTGCGGCCGCGCGCGCAGGGCTGGAAGTCGATTCACAAGCTTCAGGGGATACAGCCCGTGGTACCTCAATCATGCCTCAAAACTCCTTCATGCCAACGCCAACGACCCTGAGCCCATCCGCTCAACGTGGCGGCGATCCTGAACCGCTGCGCCGTCCCGCCCTCATGCGGCGGGCGCATCGTCGCGCAGCGGTAACGTGCTGGGCTGCGCCCAGCGGTTTTCAAACACCACCTCGCGCAGCGGCAGGCGCTGAGCCCAGCGCTCGCGCTGCAGCATCGGCTCATCATAGAACAACTGCACCGGGCCCAGGCACAGCAGCGCCAGCGGACGCGACCCTGGCGGACAACCCAGCAGATCGGCCACCTGCTGCGGGTCGAAGATCGAGACCCAGCCCATGCCCAACCCCTCGGCGCGCGCAGCAAGCCACAAATTCTGGATGGCGCAAGCCACGGAGGCCACGTCCATCTCCGGCAAGGTGCGCCGGCCAAAGACATGTCGCTCACGTTCAGGCATCAGCACCACGGCCCAAAGCTCGGCGGCCTCCAGAATGCCTTCCACCTTCAGGCGCGCAAACGCCTCCCCGCGCTCGCCAAGCGCCTCGGCGGTGCGTGCCCGCTCCTGCTGCACCAGATCGTGCAAGCGTTGACGTTGCTCCGGTTGCGTGATGCGGATCCAGCGCCACGGTTGCATGAAGCCGACGCTGGGCGCCCAGTGCGCCGCGCGCAGCAGCCGCACCAGCACGTCGGGCTCCACGCGACCGCCGGCAAAGTGGCGCATGTCGCGCCGCAGTTCCATGGCGCGATAGATCGCCGCGCGCGAAGCGGGGTCAAAGGCGTGTTCGGCAACCTCGGGTTGCGCATGGGATGAGAGCGCAGACATGGCACGTTTCAGTTCCAATCGTTCAACGCCACGTGGTGGGCTTGCCAACGCTGCGCCCACTGGCGAGCCTGGCCAAGCGCGGGGTGATCGTCGTCGGCGTCCACCACCACACAGACCTCCAAAGCCGGGCGCGGCGGCGCCTGCCGCACCCGCCCGTCGGTAATCAGCCACAGCACCTGCCGCGCGCGCCCGCCTGTGCGCCGCGCCCACGCCAGCGCCAGCGTCTCGGCGCGCTGCAGAGCCGCCGCCAGCGGGGTGCCGCCGCCTCCTCCCACCGCGCGCACGGCCACCCCCAAGGCGCGCCGCGCTGGCGCGGGCGGCTGCAGCATCTGCACGCCCTGCCCGACAGCCAGCAGCAGCGCCACATGCTGGCCGCAGCGCGCGGCGCGCTGCAGCAGCGCCAGCGCCGGGATTTCGGCCAGGATGTCGGCGCCGATCAGGCGGTCGTGGATGACCACTTCGGCGCGACGCAGCCGATCCAGGGCGCGCAGGGTGAGCAAATCCAACGGCCCAGGGCCGGCGCCGACGATCGACACCCACCCCGGCGCCATCGGCACCGCAGCCTCAAGCAGCATGGTAGAGCCGGCGCTGCACCGCCACGCTGCGCTTCAGCGCGTGCAGAGCTTTGGCTGCCGCCAGCACCGCCAGGTCGATCAGCGGCTCCGCCACGATCACCGCCACATACGCCGCGCCAAACGCGCCGATGTTGGCCAGGTTGTCCGCCTCGAGGCCATGACCATACAGCGCCCAGAACGCCACCCAAGCCACGATGCCGCCCTGATAGGCCACGGACAGCTTGAGCGCCTGCGCGTAGCGCAGATCGACGTAGGCCACCTGCTGCGGGATGACCCGCTGCGCCAGCGCCGCGGTGGCATACAGCGGCACCAACAGCGTGGTGACGTTCATCCCGTATTGCGGCAAATCCGCCGGCGCAAAAAACAGCCCTTGAATCAGCAGCCCGCCAGCCAGCCCCAAGGCAGCTGGCGCCACCCCGAACAGCAGCAGCAACGTGGTGCCCAGGATCAGGTGCACCTCCGAGACGCCGACCGGATGGTGCGGCAGCACCTCGAAAAAGCAAAACACCAGGGCGGTGGTCAACAGCGAGCGCAGCAGCAAAGCCTGCGCCCCCTCCTGTCGCAGCATGTCCTAAGCCAGCTTGCCAGCCCAAGCCACCGCAGCGGTGCCGGTGGCGTAACCGAGTAACGCTTTGCTGCCTTCAACAACTCCGGGTTCGATGTGCATGACAGACCTCCTCACAGATGAATGCGCCCGGGCGGGCGCGGGGGGCCTGGGCGACCTCACCGCCTTCGGCAAAAACGGGCTCCTTGGGCAGCACCACCCAACGCGCCGACACGCCATCCGCGCCGGCGGCGCCGGCGTCCAGCGGCCGCACCGCGATGCGCTGCCCGAACACCTGCTCCAGCGCGCGGTGCGTCGCGGGATCGTCCGCCGTCCCTTGGTGGCGCACGCGGCCGGCGTCCAGGATCAGCAGCTCGTCGGCGTGCAGCGCCATGGTGAGCTCGTGCAGCACCGTCACCACCGTCTGCCCCTGACGCGTCAGCGCGCGCACCAGCGCCAGCCAGTCGGCCTGATGCGGCGGATCCAGGTGCGCCAGCGGCTCGTCCATCAGCAGGATCGGCGCCTGCACCGCCAGCAGCCGCGCCAGCAGCACGCGCTGGCGCTGCCCGCCGGAAAGCTGCGCCAAGGGCCGCTCGCGCCAGTCCCACGCCTGCGTCTGGCGCAACGCCTGCTCCACCGCTGCGCGGTCGGCGGCGCTGGCCGCGCCCAGCCACGGCTGGTGCGGCAGGCGGCCCAGCATCGCCACGTCCCAGGCGGTCAGGTCGTCGCCGCCCGGCTCGGCCTGCCCGAGCCACGCCACCGCGCGGGCGCGCGCCCGGCGCGGCCAGTCCCGCAGCGCCCGCCCGAGCAGCTCGACGCGCCCACCCTGCAGCGGCAGCAGGCCCGCCAGCGCCTTCAGCAGCGTGGACTTGCCGGCGCCGTTGGGGCCCACGAGGCAGGTCCAGCGCCCGCGCGGCAGTGCCGCCGTCACGCCGTGCAACACGGGGTGGCGGCCCAGCCGCACGCTGACCCCCTGCGCGGCCAGCGCCAAGGGATGGGATGGGCAGGCCACCTCGTCCCTCATGCCCCCTGCCCCCGCAGACGGCCGCGGTGCAACAGCCACAGCAGGTAGCCGCCGCCCAGCACTGCCGTCAACACGCCCACCGGCACCTCCTGCGGTGCCAGCCACCCCCGTGCCAGCGTGTCGGCCGCCAGCAGCAGCGCGCCGCCCGTTGCCGCCGCCAGCGCCATCAGCCAGCCGTGCGCCGTCGCCACCAGCGAGCGCACCAGGTGCGGCGCCGCCAGCCCGACGAAGGAGATCAGTCCGGTCTGCGCCACTGCGCTGGCGGTGGCCAGCGCCAGCACCGCCACCAGCGCCAGACGCAGCGTCGCCAGCGGCATGCCGAGGCTCGCGGCGGTGGCCTCGCCGAGCGCCAGCGCGTCCAGTGCGCGCGCCAGCAGCGTCGCCGCCGCGGTGCACAGCGCGGCGGCGGCCAGCATCAGCCCCGCCGAGGGCCAGCCGACGAACGCCGTGGAGCCGAGCAAAAACGCCTGCATCGCCTGCAGCGCATCCGGCGCCAGCAGCAGCACGAGCTGCGTGCCGGCCCCCAACACCACGCCGACCACCACCCCGGCCAGCAGCAGCCGCAGCGTGTGCTGCACGCCGCGCGCCAGCGCCAGCGTCAGCAGCACCGCCACCCACGCCCCGACGAACGCCGCTCCGGTCAGGCCCAGCCGCACCCAGAGGCTGGAGGACAGCACGCTCCAACCCAGCCCGCCGGAGCCGCCCAGCATGCCAGCCGAGCCGCCCAGCGCCACCAGCGCCAGCGCCACCGCCAGCGACGCCCCCGCCGCGCTACCTAGCAGGAACGGGTCGGCCAGCGGGTTGCGAAACAGCCCCTGCGCCACTGCGCCCGCCACGCCGAGCAGCGCGCCGGCAGCCCAGGCGCCCAGCGCCCGCGGCAGGCGGATCTCCCAGACGATCTGCGCTGCCAGCGCCGCCTGCGCTTCGTCCGGCGAGGACGCCAGCACCGTCCACGCCGGCTCCAGCCCCTGGCTGCCGACGCCGACCGCCAGCACCAGCAGCCCCGCCGCCGCCGCAAGCAGCGCGAACAGCACCCCGGCGGCACGGCGCGCGTTCACGGGCGCCCTCCTGCCGCCGCAGCGGTCGGGCGCGCTGGGTCGGCGGCGCGCGCCAGGCAGTCGGCCATCAGCCGTGCCGCCTCGGCCATGCGCGGGCCGGGGCGCACCAGCACGTCGGACTGCGCGGCATCGAACGCGCACACCCGCCCCTGGCGCACCGCGCGCAGCCGGGCCCAGCCGGGCCGCTGCGCCAGCGCCTCGGCGGCGCGGCTGCTGACCAGGATCACGTCCGGGTCGGCGCGCACGACGAACTCCGGGTTGAGCTTCGGAAAGGGCCCAAGCGTCGCCGGCACCACGTTGCGCGCGCCCAGGCGCTGCAGCGTCTGGCCGATGAACGAGGCCTCGCCTGCCGCATACGGACCGGGGCTGACTTCGACATAGACGCGCAGCCCACGCACCGCCGGCGGCAGCGACTGCGCCGCCGCCGACACCGCCGCGTCGATCGCACGCCAAACGCGCGCCGCATCCGGCACGTCCAGCAGCGTACCCAGCGTCAGCAGCACGCGCTGCACGTCCTGATGCGTGCGTGGCTCCAGCGCTACCACCGTCAACCCCAGCGCGCGCAGCCGCTCGATCGCACGCGAAGAGGTGGCCAGCAGCACCACGTCGGGCCGCAGCGCCACGATTGCCTCGACGTTGGGGTCCAGCCCGCCGCCAACCCGCGGCACGCCGGCCAGCGCCGGCGGCCAATTGGTGTAGCGGTCCACCCCCACCAGCCGCTCGCAGCGGCCGAGCTCGCACACCGCCTCCGACAGCGACGGCAGCAGGCTGACGATGCGCTGCGGCGGCTGCGCCAGCCGCACCTGCACGCCCTGGTCGTCGGTGAGGCGCACCTCGGCGCGCGCCGGCCACCCGAGCAGCAGCGCGGCCGCCAGCAGCCACGCCCGCCGCCATCCGAGCCAGCCCGCGCGTCTCATGCCGCCCCCTTCACCGTTAGTGGACAGCCCGCCATCATCAGCGTAACGCGCTGGCAACAGGCCGCCACGCGCTGGTTCAGCGTGCCCAGCGCATCCACGAAGGCGCGCACCTGCGCCCCGAGCGGGATGATGCCCAGGCCGATCTCGTTGCCGACCAGCACCACCGGGCCACCAGCGGCCTGCAGCGCCTGCTCCAGCGCCTGCATCGGCGCTTCCAGCGCCTCGGGTTCCGCCGCCGTGGCCCGTCCCGGCGGCCACGCCAGCTGCGTCAGCCACAGCGTCAGGCAATCGACCACCACCAGCGCCTGCGGCGAACTCTGGCGCAGGATCGCCTGCGGCAGCTCGGCGCCGGCCACCTCCAGCGTTTCCAGCCCCGGCACGCGCGCGGCGCGCTCGCGCCGATGGCGCTCGATGCGCGCGCGCATCTCGGCGTCGCGCGGCTGGGCGGTGGCCAGCAGCACCGCGCGGTGGCGCGCATCAGCGGCCAGCCATTGCGCCGCACGGCCCTCGGCCCAGCGCGACTTGCCGCTCTTTTGCCCACCCAGCACCAGCTCACGCATCGCCGTCCTCCCGTGGCGCCGCGCCCGCCGCCGGGCGGCCCGGCCCATCCATCCAAGCCAGGATGAGGCGGTGCAGCTGCGCCACCCCATCGGTCAGCGCCGCTGGGCCAGGCTGCAGGATGTGGGCGCTCTTGATCTCGTGCAGCTGACCGTGCCGCACCGCCGACACGTCCTGCCAGCCGGGGCGCGCAGCGACGCGCTCGGGTCGGAACTTCTTGCCACACCACGAGCCAATGATCAGATCCGGGGCGCGGTGCACCACCTCCTGCGCATCGGGCAGCACGCGGTCCTTGGCAAGCGGCTCGCACGCCCGCTCCGGGAAAATGTTCTGCCCGCCGGCCAGCTCAATCAGCTCCGACACCCAGCGGATCGCGGTGATCGGCGGGTCGTCCCACTCCTCGAAATACACCCGCGGGCGCCGCGCGCCGTGCTGCAGCCGCTGCTGCACCGCAGCGCGCATCGCGGCGTGCTGCGCCCGCATCCCGTCCAGCAGCCGCTCGCCCTGCTCGGCGCAGCCGACCAGCGCCGCCACCTGCCACAGCATCGCCACGATCTCCTCGACGCTGCGCTGGTTGAACACCGTCACCGCCACCCCGGCGCGGATCAGCGCCGCGGCGATGTCGGCCTGCAAATCGGAAAAACCGAACACGTGATCCGGCCGCAGCGCCAGGATCTTGTCGATCTTGGCGTGCAGGAAGGCGCTGACGCGCGGCTTTTCCTGCCGCGCTTGCGGTGGGCGCACCGTGTAGCCGCTGATGCCAACAATGCGGTGCTGCTGCCCGAGCAGGTAGAGCCATTCGGTGGTCTCCTCGGTCAGGCAGACGATGCGCTGCGGACCATAGTCGGGCCGGCTCATACGGCGGCCTCCTGCGGCGCGGCTGGCGCCCAAGCGTCCTGCGGCAAAAACAACTGCGCCGCCGCCTGCGCCGCGGAGGCAAACCAGGCGTGGAAATAGCTCGCCATGACGGACCCGTGGCGCCAGATGGCCTCGGGCCGGCCGTGCGCCCGCGCCGGGGTGGTGTGGGCATGCGGCGGCAACGGCATCTGCGTCTCCGAATAGTGGAAGGTGTGCCCACGCAGCTCGCCCCATGGCATGACCCAGGCGTGCGGCCCGAGTGCCACCAGCCGCGCGCGCATGACGGCCTCGCCCGGCAGCAGCCCCCACATCGGCACGCTCCGTCCGTCGGCCAGCGTCAGCGCCTGCAGCAGCGCGAGCATCCCGCCGCACTCCGCCCACACCGGACGGCCGGCCTGCACGTGGTGCTGCACGCTGGCGCGCGTGCGCCCCGCCGCGGTCAGCGCATCGGCGTGCAGCTCGGGGTAGCCGCCCGGCAGCCACAGCGCATCGGCCGGCGGCAGCGGCTCGTCCGCCAGCGGCGAGAAGAACACCACCTCGGCGCCCAGCGCCTGCAACGTCTGCACGTTGGCAGGGTAAATGAAGCTGAACGCCGCATCGCGCGCCACGG
This sequence comes from Tepidimonas sp., assembly GCF_036825565.1. Lineage (GTDB taxonomy): Bacteria > Pseudomonadota > Gammaproteobacteria > Burkholderiales > Burkholderiaceae_C > Tepidimonas. The sequence continues at coordinate 73,130 of NZ_DAISXZ010000001.1, forward strand.
CGATGCGCCGCCCGGCCAGCCACGGCGGCGGCGCTGGCGCGGCGGGTGCCTCCAGCGCCACCGCCCAACGCTGCCATTCGGTCCAGGCAAGCTCCCCCAACGACGTGGCCTCCAGCGCGTCGGCCAGCCGATCCAGCCGCGCCTGCGCATCCGGCAGCTCGGCGGCCTGCGTCAGGCCCAGATGGCGCTCGGGCCAAGCCATCCCCTCATCACGCGGCAGCGCCCCCCACCAAGGGCCGTCGCCGTCGCGCAGCGCGGTCTGCAGCATCCGTGCGTGCCCCGCGCCGGCCACGCGATTGGCCAGCACCCCAGCCCACGGCAGCCCGGGTCGGTAGTGGCGCAGTCCGTGCACCACGGCACCAAAGGTGCCCGCCATCGCCCCGGCGTCCACCACCGCCAGCACCGGGATGCCGAGACGCTGCGCCAGCTCGGCGGCGCTGGGCTCGCCGTCGTAAAGGCCCATCACCCCCTCGATTAGGATCAGGTCGGCCTGCCGTGCTGCGCGCGCCAGCCGCGCGCGCACGTCGGCCTCGCCATTCATCCAGAGGTCGAGGTTGTCCACCGGGTGGCCGCTGGCCAGCTCCAGCCACTGCGGATCCAGAAAATCCGGCCCGCACTTGAACACCCGCACGCGCCGCCCTCGGCGGGCCTGCACACGCGCCAGCGCCGCGGTGACGCTGGTCTTGCCCTGGCCGGAGGCCGGGGCCGCGATCAGCAGCGCGGGGCAGCGCAGAGTTGCCGCGCTCATGGCGGCGACACCGGTGGTCATGGCTCTGCTTCAGCGCGGCGCCCAGCTCAGGCCGACGAACACCGTGCGGCCTGCCGTGGCGTAGCCCCGCACCGATTCGTAAGCGCGATCGGTCGCGTTGTCGATACGCGCGAGCACGCGCCAGTCGCGCCCCAGTGGCCGCTCTGCCGTCAGGTTGAGCAGCGTGTAGCCAGGCAGCCGCTGCGTGTTGCGCGCGTCGTCGTGGCGCTCACCAACGACCTGCACTTCGCCCCCCAGACGCCAGCCCGCTGCGTGGGTGTCGGCCGTCAACGTCGCCTGCGACCGCGGCCGGCGTGGCAGCCACTTGTCGGTCAACTCGTTCTTCGGCCGCATCACATCCCACGAGCCCCCCAGATCGACCGACCCGAGCCGGGCACCACCGCTGAACGTCAGCCCGGTGATGCGGGCCCGCCCGACGTTGTCGTAGCAACCGGGAAAGGGTCCCACACCATTGGGACACGGCCCCGGCCCACTGACATAGCCGATCAAGTCACGGATGCGGTTGCGATAGGCGACCACGGACAGGCGGTCCGAGCCGGACCGCCAGTGCACGCCAGCCTCGACGTTGCGCGCCGTTTCCGCCCTCAGGTCGGGCGTGCCGTAGATGCTGAAGCGCTGAAACAGCGTCGGCACCCGAAACGCCGTGCCCGCCGACGCCGTCAGGCGCAGCGTGCGGCTGACGTCATAGCCATAAGCCAGCAGCCCGGTGGACTGGCCGCCAAACTCGCTGTCGTCGTCGTGGCGCGCATTGAGCTGCAGGTTGTGCGGCCCCGAGCGCCAGCCGTAGCCCACGGCCAGCGCATTCTGATGCCGGTCGGTGCGCTCCGGCGTGGTGCTGCGGTTTTGCAGCGCATCCTCGCGCCGCTCCAGATCCACCGTCATCAGGCCCTGGCCCAGCCGCACTTCGTTGCGCAGCAGCGCGGTGGTCACGCGCGTCTCGGTGAGGTACGGCGATGGCGTCGTCTCGTAGCGGTCGGTGCCGCGGGTCAGAGTGGCGCGCGTGGACCAAACCTCGCTCCACTGCGCCGTCCAGTGCAGCCCAGCCGTGCGCAGACGGTGCAGGCTCTGGTCGTCCAACCCGGGCGTAAAGCCGTCGTAGCCGGCGCGCTGCTGGCTGTCCAGCAGCGTCACCTCCAGCTTCTGACCTGGCGCCAACTGCCAGCCGATGCGGCCGGAGAGGTTTTCGTTGCGGTAGCCGTCGCGGTCCGGGTTGCCCTGCGGGCGGACGTTGAAACCGTCGCTGCGCTCGGTGCCCACACCCACCGCATAGTCCACGCCGTCGGCGGCGCCGCGCAGCGACACCGCGAGCGAGCGCGTCGCGTGACTGCCCAGCCCCACCCGCACCGACGGGAAGAACCCGGCCTCACCCTGCCGCGTGAAGATCTGCACGACCCCGGCCAGCGCGTCCGAACCATATATGGCCGCGGCCGGGCCGCGCAGCACCTCGATGCGCTCCACCTGCGACAGCGGGATCGTATTCCAAGTCGCCCCGCCGGTGGATTGCGAATCGATGCGCACCCCGTCGATGAACACCGCCGTGAAGCGGCTCTCGGCGCCGCGCAGGTAGACGCTGGTCGTCGTGGCCGACCCGCCGTTGCGGCTGAACGTGACTCCCGGCAGCCGCGCCAGGACGTCGGCCAGCGCGGTCGCGCCGCTGCGCTCGATCGCGTCGCGGTCGATCACCGTGACATCGGCGATCACATCGGTGATGGGCTGCTGCGAGCGGGTGGCGTTGACCACCACCGCTTCGAGCAAAGCCCCGGTCGGGGCCTCATCGGCCGCGTGGGCCGGGGAAACACACCACAAGGCACCCGCCGGCAGGGCAGGCGCGAGCGCCGCCGCGGCGGCGCGCACGAGAGGCTTTTTCATGAAAGCACGAACCAGACGAACGTGTCCGCACCGCCTTCCCCGACGGTGCATGGACGTCACGACCGGCCCGACCGCGTCGAGCCGATCACCGCGTTGGCCGGTATCCGGGCTGGTGGAAGCAACCTTCGCGGGCCTTCCCAGATGCCAAGCATCCAGTGGCCGACGGGCGAAAGCGGGTGCGTGTGCGAGACGCACCCGTCCACTTACCGTTGCGGGGGCAGCGCTGGTTAGGACCCGGCCGAGCGGCCGACATCCCCCCAAGCTTCCCGTTTAACTGCACCGCGAGAACCGCGGTGCGAGCACCAACGCCACGCATTGTATTTCGAACCCTTGCGCGCGCCCTACAATTCGCGGGTCATGACGCCTGCGATCATTGAAGAGCTCGCCCAGCGGCTCGAGCGGCTGCTTTTGCGGCATCAGGAACTGCTGCGCTCCCAGTCCCTGCTACAGCAGGAGGTCCAGCGCCTGGCGCAGGAGCGCGATCACCTGCTCGCGCAATGCGCGGCCGCCCGGCAGCGTCTGGACGCCGTGATCGCCCGTGTCGCCGCCGAGGAGGACGCCCCATGAGCAAACCGGGCATCAAACAGGTCGAGGTCCAGATCATGAGCCAGACCTACCTGCTGGCCTGCCCCGTGGACGGCCAAGAGGCGCTGCGCGAAGCGGTAGCCAAGGTCGATGCCGCCATGTGCCGCATCCGTGACGCGGGCAAGGTCAAGGCGCGCGACCGCATTGCCGTGCTCGCCGCGCTCAACATCGCCTTCGACGCCTCGAACCGGGACCCATCGCTGGCCTTTCGCAACTCCTCCTTCGGCACGAGCGAAGGGAGCGACACCCCCACGGCCGACACCGCGCCGGCTCTGTCGGCTGAAGCCGACGAGGCCCTGCGCCGGCTGATCGCGCGCATCGACGGCGCGCTCGCGGCCGACGACCGGCTACTCTGATGCCCGGAGGCGACGACTCCCGGGGTGCGACTGCGCGGCATGCCGGCGCACGGCCGGCTTGACACCGGCGTACAATGAGGGTGTCTGTCAACCGCCGGGCTTTACATTCCTTGAACCAATGCTCTTTGGAGCCCGGGCTTGGTACATCGCGCAGTGGGCGCGATCGTCTCGCGTCAGACGAACCCGAAGCTGCGCTGCCCTCGCCCACCTGAACCCCCGCGTTCAGGATGCTGGCCCGGCGGCTTGGCAGACACCTCTTTGCCCACCACCGGCGCCGACCTGCGCGCCGGCACCGCTGTGCTGTTGGCATGCTCGACCCCCTGTTGATCGCCGAGTTGGCCGCTCTGGGCCTCGTGACCGGATTTTTTGCGGGGCTGCTGGGCATCGGCGGCGGCATGATCCTGGTGCCCTTCATCACTTTCATCCTGAGCCACCGCGGCATCTCGGCCGATCTGGCGGTCAAGATGGCCATCGCCACCTCGATGGCCACCATCGTGTTCACCTCCATCTCCAGCGTGCGTGCGCACCATCGGCGGGGCGTCGTGCGCTGGGATCTGGTGGCGCGGCTGGCTCCGGGCATCGTGCTCGGGGCCGCGCTCGCGGGTGCGGGGGTCTTTCGCATTGTGCAGGGGCGCTGGCTGGCCCTGCTGTTCGCCGGGTTCGTCGCCTTTTCGGCCACGCAAATGCTGCGGGGGCGCAAGCCCGCCGCGCACCGCAGCCTGCCCGGCCCAGGCGGGCAGTTTGCCGCTGGGGGGGTGATCGGCTTTCTATCCGGCCTGGTCGGGGCGGGCGGTGGCTTCATCAGCGTCCCCTTCATGACCTGGTGCGGCGTCGCCATGCACCAGGCGGTCGCCACCAGCGCGGCGCTCGGCTTTCCCATCGCGCTGGCCAACGCCGTGGGCTACACCTGGTCGGGCGCCCAGGTGGCTGGCCGACCCTCGGGGTCTCTGGGCTTCATCTTTTTGCCCGCACTGGCCGTCATCGCCAGCGCCAGCGTGCTCACGGCCCCAGTGGGGGTGCGCGTGGCCCACGCCCTGCCCGTCTCCACCCTCAAGCGCGTCTTCGCGTTGATTCTGTACGGACTGGCGGCCGCGATGACTTACGAGGCGTGGAGCGGTTGAGCCGCGACGACGATGCCGTCCGCATCGGCGTATAGCCAATCGCCCGGGCGCACCCAGACGTCCTGAATCTGGATGGCGATGTCGCGCTGGCCCTGCCCCCGCTTGTCGGTGGGCAAAGGCATCGCCGCCAGGGCGCGGATGCCGACGGGGGTCGCTGCCAACTCGGCCACGTCTCGCACGCAGCCATCCACGACCACACCGGCCCAGCCGTTGCGCGCCGCCGCGGCCGCCAGATTGCCCCCGACCAGCGCGCGCCGCAGCGAGGCCCCGCCATCCACGACCAGCACCCGTCCCTGCCCGGGCTCGTCCAGCGCGGCTTTGACCAGGCTGTTGTCCTCGTGGCACTTGACGGTGCTCACCGGGCCGCCGAAATGGCCGCGCCCGCCAAAATCCCGAAACACCGGCGGCAGCACGCGGAATGCGCCGCTCGTGTCGCCTTTGTGGGCATCGCACAAATCGCAGGTGGAAAACGCGGTCGTCATGGGCCAACGCAATGGAGAAGTCGATCCAGTCCGCATCATAAGTCACGGCCCAGGCCCCGCCGGCGTCGGCGCGGCGCAACAGCCACCCCGCCCCGACGCGGGAAAACCCCGCCCAGACGCCAAAACGCCCGCTGCGCTCTAGAAAAACCGGGGCTTTGCGTATACGATGCGCTCATCCATGCGAGCGCCATACGCTCCGTGGCGAGCTTGCAACCAACCGAAGGAACCCTCCATGGCCACTGCGAAGAAAGCTGCCACCGCCAAGTCTGCCCCCGCGGCCAAGACCGCCCAACCGGCTGCCAAGGCCGCCGCGCCGAAGCGCACGCCCAACGCGGCTTTCATGAAGCCGATGACGCCGAGCGCCGATCTGGCGGCCATCGTCGGTGCCAAGCCGCTGCCGCGTACCGAGGTGACCAAGAAGGTGTGGGAATACATCAAGAAGAACAAGCTGCAGGACGCCACCAACAAGCGCATGATCAACGCCGACGCCAAGCTCAAGGCCGTGCTCAAGAAGCCCCAGGTGTCGATGTTCGAAATGACCAAGATCATCAGCGCCCACCTGTCGTGAGCTGAGATCGTTGGACTGCGGCTGGGCGCGCGACGCGACGGGCGACGCGACGGCCCAGCCAACAAAAAACCCCGCCGCGGCGGGGTTTTTTGCGCAGGGGCGAGCCGCGATCAGCGGATGACCGCGATCTCCGAGCGCTGGCCACCTTTGTAGGTGTACAGCGTCAGGGCGCCGTTCTTGATGTCGCCCTTCTCGTCGAACTCGATGTTGCCGGTCACGCCCTTGTAGCTGATCGACTTGAGCGCCGGCAGGTACTTGGCCGGATCGGCCGAGTTGGCGTTCTGCATGGCCTTGACCATCACGTTGACGGCGTCATACACATACGGGGCGTACACCTGCACGTCGGTGCCGAACTTGGCCTTGAAGTCGGCGCGGAACTTCTCCATGCCGGCCTTCTGTTCGCTTTCGACGCCACCCGCCTCGGCGCAATAGACCTGCTCGTCGGCCATGCCGTCGCCCGCCAGCTTGGGCAGTTCACCGGTGCAGATGCCATCGCCGCCCATGAACTTGGCGTTGATGCCCAGTTGCTTCATCTGCTTGAGCATCGGACCGGCCACGGCATCCATGCCGCCGAAGAACACCACGTCGGGCTTCTTGGCCTTGATCTTGGTCAGGATGGCATTGAAGTCGGTGGCCTTGTCGTTGGTGAACTCGCGGTCCACGACCTCGCCACCGGCGGCCTTGACGCCTTTCTCGAACTCATCGGCCACGCCCTGACCGTAGGCGGTGCGGTCGTCGATGACGGCCACCTTCTTGGCGCCCAGCTTCTCGACCGCGTACTTGCCCAGGGTGCCACCCAGGTGCGTGTCGTCGGCCACCATGCGGAACACGTTGTTGAAGCCCTGACGGGTGTACTTGGGGTTGGTTGCGGACGGCGAGATCTGCGGGATGCCGGCCGCGTTGTACAGCTGCGACGCCGGGATGGTGGTGCCCGAGTTCAGGTGGCCGATGACGCCGTTGACCTTGGCATCGACCAACTTCTGCGCAGCGGCCGTGCCCTGCTTCGGATCCGCCGCATCGTCTTCGGCCAGCAGCTCGAACTTGACCGGCTTGCCTTCGATCTGAATGCCGGCGGCGTTGAGCTCGTCAATGGCCATGCGGGCGCCGTTTTCGTTGTCCTTTCCGAGGTGCGCGATCGGGCCGCTGGTGGGGCCGACGTGACCGATCTTGACGACCAGCTGTTCGACAGCCGGGCCTTGCGCCGCAGCGGGCTTGGCTTCTTCCTTCTTGCCGCAGGCAGCCAGAGCGATGGCGGCAGCGGCGACGATGGCCAGTTTGTATTGCATTTGCATGGTGACCCTTGTCAGACGAAATGGTTGAACGGTTTGCGCAACACGGAACTTTTCGCGCAGGCCTTTACGATACACGAAAAACGTCAGGTCCTCGTCAGACGAGGGCGTCTGAAAGGGTCAATTGCGGGTTGACCCTAATGCATCACCCAACGCTTCGCGGACATGATCCGCGATTTCATCGCGCAATGTCGCGGCAATCACCGCGGCACCGGCACTCGACTGCGCCAGCATCCAGGCCTGCAGCGCATCCGCAATGCGCCACTCCAACTCAGGCAAAAAGCGTGCCATCACCCGGTCGGTGATCGGGTCCACCAGCGCCTCGGTCGGCAGGACGGGGGCCGCGGCCTCGGTCGCCACCCCATCGGTCGCCACCGCCTCGGGAATCGAATGAGGCCCCGGTGGTGATGACGCGGGTGGCACGAACGACGGCGCGGACGGCGCTGGGGCCGGAGCCACCGACAGCCCCGCCACCACATCGGTGAGCGTGGGGACGACCGGCGGCGGCTGACGACCCGGTGGTGTCATGCCCCCACCCCGGCCGGTGCCGGCGCAGACCGTTGGGCCCGATCGTGCGCGACCGGGCTCACACCCATGCCCTGGTAGCGGCGCCAGCGCTGCCGCGCGGCGGCCTTGTCGGCCTCGTCGGACGAGACCACCTCCACCACGCGCGCAAACCGCACACCGTCGGCCTCCAGCACGCTGGGCCATTCGGGCTGGGCATTGACGAGCACGCCGCGTTCGCCCGCCAGGGGATCGGCGGGCCCGGCAATCACGACGGGCGAGCGCTTGCGCAGCAGCTCGGCCGCGTCGGCGCGGACATGGGGGACGAAATCATCGACCGGCAGCGTCCACAGCGCTTCGTCGAGGGGCGCCACCTCGTCCGGCGCGACCACCACCCACACCCGCGCCCCCGCTGCATAGGCCTTGGCCAGCAGCCGGCAGAGGTAGGTGCTGCGCGCCGACCAGGGGGCCGGCACGTTCAGGTGAAACGCCACGTCCATGGCGGCATTCAGCCGGCCGCGCGCCGACCACGCTTGGACGGACGGGCCGGGCGGTCCGGGTGAACCTGGGTCTGCGCCCGCGCTGCCTCATCGAGCAGATAGCGCACCAGCAGCGGGACGGGGCGCCCCGTGGCGCCTTTGTCCTTGCCGCTCTTCCAGGCGGTGCCGGCGATGTCCAGGTGGGCCCACGGCACGTCCTTGACGAAACGCTGCAGAAATTTGGCCGCGGTGACCGCACCTGCCGCGCGTCCGCCCACGTTGGCCACGTCCGCAAAAGACGACTTCAGCGCCTCGCCGTACTCCTCGTCGAGCGGCATGCGCCAGCAGGGATCGGCCGCCGCATCGCCCGCCTCGAGCAGGGCGCGCGCCAGCTCGTCGTCGTTGGCGAACAGGCCCGAGCGCACCTGGCCCAGCGCGATCACGCAGGCCCCGGTGAGCGTGGCGATGTCGATCACCGCGCGCGGCTGCAAGCGCTGCGCATAGGTCAGCGCGTCGCACAGGATCAGCCGCCCCTCGGCATCGGTATTCAGAATCTCGATGGTTTGACCGCTGAGGCTGCGCACGACGTCGCCCGGCTTGACCGCTCGGCCGCCGGGCATGTTTTCGCAGGCCGGGATCAGGCCCACGACGTTGAGGGCCGGACGCAGATGGGCCAGCGCCTCGAACGTGCCCAGCACGCTGGCCGCGCCACCCATGTCGAACTTCATCTCATCCATGTCCGCCGCCGGCTTGAGCGAAATGCCCCCCGTGTCGAACGTGATCCCCTTGCCGACCAGCACCACCGGCGCGACCGACTTGGCCGCCCCACGGTAGTGCAGGACGATGAAGCGCAGCGGCTGATCCGACCCCTGCGCGACGGCCAGAAAGGCGCCCATGCCGAGCCTGGCCACCTCTTTGGGGCCGAGCACCTCCACCGCGATGCCGCGGCCCTGCAGGGCCTTGGCCGCCTCCGCCAGGTTCGACGGCGTGGCATGGTTGGCGGGGCGGTTGGCCCATTCCTTGGCCAGCTCCTGCCCGCGCACGGTGGCCACGGCCTCGTCGAAGGTCGCTTGCACCGCCTCGTGGTTTGCCACCCCCACCGTGACGGTGGACAGGGCGCGCGGCTGCGGCTCGGACAGCGTGGTCGTGTAGCGGTAGCTCGCCTCGGCCACGGCCAACACGGCGACCCGCACGGCCAGCGGCGACAGCGCACCCAGTTGCAAGACCAGACGGCGCACCGGCGCCCCACCCTTGAGGGCACCGAACGCGGCCGAAACCGCCTGCCGCACCCGGCGCGCGCTGCCGTCGCCGCAGCGCACCAGCACGACGCGCCGCGGCCGCACACCGGGCAGCCGGTGGGCGGCCAGCCACTGTCCGGGCTCGGCCTTCAGATCGCCCTCGGCCAGCGCCTGGCGCGCCCAGAGGGTCAGCGGATCGGCCTGGGCGACATCCCCACCATCGCCGGCATCGGGCCACAGCAGGATCAGCGCATCGGCCTCGGTGGAGGCGGCCTCGTGCGCCGTGAGCGTCTTGAGTCGGAAGTCCATAATGCGGGCTATCGTTTCGAACCACCGTCGATGTTATTCGAATCCTCGATTCGCCGCGAACTGGCGCGCAGCTTTGGCGCCGCGTTGGTCGTGATGCTGACCGTCGTCATCACCATGATGCTGGTGCGATCGCTCGGCCAGGCCAGCCGCGGCGAGGTGGACCCGCAGACGCTCGTGCTGTTTTTGACCTACGGCATGCTTGGGCAACTGGGCCCCGTGCTGACCGTCGCGCTGTTCGTCGCGGTGGCGGGCACGCTGTCGCGCATGTACCGCGACAGCGAGATGGTGATTTGGCACATGAGCGGGCTGGGGCTCGGGCGCTTCATTCGTCCCGTGGTCCGGTTTGCGTGGCCCATTTGGGCCGCGATCGCCGTCCTGATGGCTTTTGCCGCGCCGTGGGCGCAGCAGCAGCGCGACGAGATGCGCGCGCGCTACGAGCAGCGCGGCGATCTCGAGCGCATCGCGCCCGGGCAGTTTCAGGAGTCCAGTGGCGGGCGCCGGGTGTTTTTCATCGACCGCGACACGCAAAATGGCCGCGAGGGCCGCAATGTGTTCGTCGCCAGCGTCGAGCGCGATGGCAGCGAAAGCATCGTGTCGGCCCGCGCGGGCCGCGTGGTGACGGTGGACGGGGTGATCTATCTGGTGCTGGAGGACGGGCAGCGCTTGTGGCGGCCGGCCCAGGACAGCCACGAGGCGTTGCAGGTCGGTGAGTTCGAGCAGCACTGGGTGAGGGTGCACGGCGCCAGCGCCCCGGCGGGCCACGTCAGCCGGCGCGGTGCGCTGCCGACCTGGATGCTGCTGCAGGACGGGACGCCCGCCAGCCGCGGCGAGCTGGCGTGGCGGGCCGGCATGGTGATCAGCGCCATCAACCTCGCCCTGCTGGCCATCGCCGTTGCGGCCACCAATCCGCGCGCGGGCAAGAGCGGCAATCTGCTGTTCATGCTGTTGGCGTTCGTCACCTACTACAACCTGCTGAGCGTGGGCAACGACTGGATCGCCCGCGAACGCGTCGGCGCTCTGCCCTTCATGCTGGCGCTACACGGGAGCGTCGCCCTGGGGGCGCTGCTGTGGATGGCGCACCGTGACCACCCCTGGACCCTGCGGCTGCGCCGCCGCACCGAGGCACCCGCATGAATACCGTTCGGCGCTTGATCTACGGCGAGGTGCTGGCGGCGGTCGCGTTCGTGCTGCTGGCCTTCCTAGCGCTGTTCTCGTTCTTCGACCTGATCGACGATCTGTCGTCACTGGGCCGCCCTTCTCTGGTGCGCCCGGGAGACCAGTACGCCGTGACCGACGCTCTGCTCTACGTCGGCCTGCTGCTGCCCAGCCGCTTGTATGAGCTGATGCCGATCGCGGTGCTGATCGGCACGATGTATGCGATGGCCCGGCTGGCTCAGGGATCGGAATTTACCATTTTGCGCACCAGCGGCCTGGGGCCGGGGCGGGCCCTGCGGCTGGTGGCGGTGCTGGGCGTGGGCTTCGCGGTGCTGACCTTTGCCGTAGGCGACTACCTAGCCCCGGCGGCCGAGCGCCAAGGCCAACTGCTCAAGGCGCAGTTTCGCGGGGGAATCAGCATCGGGCAGACCGGCGCCTGGCTGCGGGAGCGCACGCAGGACACGCACACATCGGTGAATGTGCGGGCCCTGTCGCCGGAGGGCGAGTTGCGCGGCATCCGGCTGTTCGTCTTCGACGCCCATGGCCGTGTGCGGGAGACGGTGCGGGCGGCGGCCGGCACCATCAATGCGCAAACGGGCGTCTGGCACCTGCGGGAGGTGGAGCGCCAGCGGTTCGATGACGCGCAGCACACCCGCCGCGAAGCGTTGGCCACACTCGACTGGCCCTCCTCCCTGAGCGCGGACATGCTCAATGTGGCCCTGCTCAAGCCCCAGCGCATGCGAACGCTGGACCTGTTCAACTATGTACGGCACCTGGAGGCCAACGAACAGACCGCCCAGCGCTACGAGATCGAGTTCTGGCGCAAGCTCTTCTACCCGTTGAGCTGCGTAGTGATGGTGGTGCTGGCGCTGCCGTTCGCCTACCTACACTTCCGCAACCAGGGGCTGTCGGCCTATGTGTTCGCGGGCATCATGATCGGCATCAGCTTCTTCGTGATCAACAGCGTGTTCGGCCACATCGGCAACCTGCACGGCTGGCAGCCCTGGCTGGCCGCGGGGGCGCCGTCGGCCCTGTACTCGCTGCTGTCGCTGGCGGCCTTTGGCTGGCTGGTGCTGCGCCGCTGACGCGTTGGAGGTCGTGCGTGAATCTGCATCAGTTTCGCTTCGTGCAAGAGGCCGTGCGCCGCAACCTCAATCTGACCGAGGCGGCCAAGGCCTTGCACACCTCGCAGCCGGGCGTCTCCAAGGCAATCCTGGAACTGGAGGACGAACTCGGCATCGACATCTTTGCGCGCCACGGCAAGCGCATCAAGCGGCTGACCGAGCCCGGCCGGCAGGTGGTGCGCAGCATCGAAATCATCCTGCGCGAGGTGCAAAACCTCAAACGCATCGGGGAGCATTACGCGGCCCAAGACAGCGGCACGCTGTCCATCGCCACCACGCACACCCAGGCGCGCTATGTGCTGCCCGCGCCGGTGGCGCGGCTGCGGCAGACCTACCCCAAAGTTAGCATCAGCCTGCATCAAGGCTCGCCCGATCAGGTGGCGCGCCTGGTGCTCGAAGACGGCGCCGACATCGGGATTGCAACGGAGTCGCTGTCGCACTACGACGATCTGGTCACCCTGCCCTGCTACGAATGGCAACATATGCTGGTGCTCCCCCCTGGCCACCCGCTGCTGGAGCGCGAACGCATCGGGCTGGAGGACCTGGTCGCGCAGCCGCTCATCACCTACCACCCCACCTTCACCGGGCGCACACGCATCGACCAAGCCTTCGCCCAACGCGGCCTCACGCCCCAGATCGTGCTGGAAGCCATCGATTCCGACGTCATCAAAACCTACGTCAAGCTGGGCATGGGTGTGGGCATCGTGGCCGAAATGGCCGTCCAGGGCGAGGAGCGCACGCCGGATCTGGTGGCCCGGCCGGCGGGCCACTTGTTCGGCCAGAACGTGGCGCGGGTGGCGTTCAAACGCGGTGCGTACCTGCGCCAGTTCGTGCTGCGTTTTGCCGAGTTTGTCAGCGACCGTCTCTCGCGCGACCTCATTCTGCGCGCGATGGAAGGCGGCGGCCACGACTACCAACTGTGACGCCACTGACGCCAGCGGCCCCACCGACCATGAACGCCCCGATCGCCCACCAGCCTCCGCGCACGCCCGCGCTGACCAGCCGGCTGCCCCACGTCGGCACGATCATCTTCACCGTCATGTCTGCCCTGGCGCAGGAGACCGGTGCCGTCAACCTGGGGCAGGGCTTTCCGGACTTCGACTGCGACCCCCGGCTGCCCCAGGCGGTGACCGCCGCCATGCAGGCCGGGCACAACCAGTATCCGCCGATGGCGGGCGTGCCGGCGCTGCGCGAGGGCATCGCGCGCAAGGTCGAGGCGCTGTACGGCCGCCGCTACGACCCCGGCACCGAGATCACGGTCACGGCAGGCGCCACCCAGGCCATCCTGACCGCCATCCTGGCGCTGGTCCACCCCGGGGACGAGGTGATCGTGCTGGAGCCGTGCTACGACAGCTATGTACCCAACATCGAGCTGGCCGGCGGTACGGTGGTGCGCGTGCCGCTCGTGCCCGGCACCTTCCGCCCGGACTTCGACCGCCTGGCCGCCGCCCTGAGCCCGCGCACGCGCGCCATCCTGGTCAACACCCCGCACAACCCGAGCGGGACGGTCTGGGGTGCCGACGATCTGCAGCGCCTGTACGACCTGGTGGCCGACACGGACGTCTGGCTGATCAGCGACGAGGTCTATGAGCACATGGTCTACGACGGCCAGACGCACCAGAGTCTGGCCACGCACCCCGGACTGGCGGCACGCGCGTTGATCGTCAGCAGCTTTGGCAAGACCTACCATGTGACCGGCTGGAAGGTGGGCTATGTGCTGGCCCCGGCGGCGATGATGGCCGAGTTCCGCAAGGTGCACCAGTTCAACGTCTTTACGGTCAACACGCCCATGCAGCACGGGCTGGCGGCCTATCTGGCCGACCCGGCCCCCTACCTGGGCCTGAGCGCCTTCTACCAGGCCAAGCGCGACCGCTTCCGCGCCGGACTGGCGCGCACCCGGTTCCGCCTGCTGCCGTGCGAGGGCACCTATTTCCAGTGCGTGGACTACAGTGCGCTGGCTGTGCCCGAGCGCGACCTGCCCGAAGCCGCTTTCTGCGAATGGCTGACGCGCGAGGTAGGCGTGGCCGCGATCCCGCTGTCGGCTTTCTACGGCGACGGGTTCGATCAGCGGATGGTGCGCTTTTGCTTTGCCAAGCGCGATGCCACACTGGACACGGCGCTGGAGCGGCTGGCCCGGCTGTGATAGAGGCCTCCGTCAGCCGATCTGCGCCCAGACCTTGTCCAGCCGCTTGAGGCTGACCGGGTAAGGGGTGCGCAGCTCCTGCGCGAACAGGCTGACGCGCAGCTCCTCGAGCATCCAGCGCAGCTCCTGCAGGCGCTCATCGAGCTGGCCCTTGCGTTCGGCCACCAGACGCCAGAAGCGCTGCTCGTGCAGGCGCAGGTCGGCCAGCCGCGCGGCATCGCGCGCCGGATCGGCGCGGCATTTGTCCACTCGCAACTGCACCGCCTTCAGATAGCGCGGCAAATGAGTCAGCGCCTCCCACGGGGTGTCGTGCAAAAACCGCTTGCTCACCAGCCGCTGCAAGTGCTGTTGCTCGTCGGCCGCCGTGACGGGCGGAGGCTTGCCGTCGCGCAACTTGCGCTGGGCGGCGGCCCACTCGGTGAGCACCTGCGCGGCCAGCCGTGCGACCTCGTGGGCGATCAGCACCAGCCGCCCGCGACCCTCCTGCAAGCGGCGCTCGAACGACTCGCCATCGTGCGGCAACGGCGGCTGCAGGAAGGCGCGCTCGATGGCCAGCTCCACGATCTGGGTGCGCAACTCCTCCTGCGTGCCCAGCGGCATGTACAACACGGCCATTTTCTGCCAATCCGGCAGGTTTTTCTCCAGCGCCTTGAGCGTGTCGCGCAGCTGCAGCGCAAACAGCCGCCGCAGCCCCAGGCGATGGTGGCGCGCGGCCAGCTCGGGCTCGTCGTAGACGGCCAGCGTCACGGCGTCGCCCGCGTCCAGCAGCGCCGGGTAGCCGATCAGCGTCTGGCGGCCTTGGCGGATTTCCATCATCTCAGGCCAGGGGCCGAAGGTCCAGCGGGTGTGGCGGGTGCTGGCGTCGGGCAGATCCAGCTGCGCGGGCGCAGCCAGGCGGTCCGGGGCGCGGTCGGCGGGGGGCCGGTCGGCAGACTGAGGGGAGGTCTGGGCAACAGGCGACGGGGCGGACTCGGGGACGGCGGCGGTGCCGAGTTTGAGCGCCGCGAGCGCCTGGAAGGCACCCCGCGCCTGCCCCCCCCACGCCGCCTTGAGGGCCGGCAGGTTGCGCCCCATGGCGAGCTGGCGGCCATGCTCATCCACGACCCGGATGTTCAAGAACAAATGGGCGGGCACCGTCTCGAGCTTGAAGTCGGCGCGCTGCACGGGCAGACCGGTGCGCTCGCGCACGACGGCCAGCACGGCGTCGAGCAGGCTGCCCTGGGCCCAACGCGCGGGCGCGAGCAGCGCCTCGGTCACGCTCTGCGCCGTCTCGGGCAGCGGCACCAGCCGTGCGCGGGGCTTTTGCGGCAGGCTCTTGAGCAAGGCCAGCACCTTGTCCCGCAACATTCCCGGCACCAGCCACTCGGCGCGCTCGGCCGACACCTGGTTGAGGGCGAACAAGGGCACATCCACCGTCACGCCGTCGCGCGGGTCGCCCGGCTCGTGCAGGTAATGCGCCCGGCAATCCACCCCGCCCAGGCGCACCACGGGCGGAAAGGCCTGCGTGGTGATGCCTGCCGCCTCGTGGCGCATCAGCTCATCGCGGCTAAGCATCAGCAGCCGCGGCTGGGTGCGCGACGCCTCGCGCCACCAGCGCTCCAGGTCGCGGCCCGTGCAGATGCCGGCCGGGATCTGGCTGTCGTGGACGGCATAGATCAGCGCATCGTCCACCAGCACATCCTGGCGCCGGGCCTTATGCTCCAGCGCCTGCACCTCGCGCAGCACGCGGCGATTGTGCGACCAGAAGGGCAGTCGGGTGTCCCAGGTGTCCTCGGTCAGCCCGGCGACCAGCGCCTCGCGGATGAAGACCTCGCGCGCGGCCGCGGGGTCGATGCGGCCGTAAGCCACACGCCGCTGGCTGTACACCGTCAGCCCGTAGAGGGTGCCGCGCTCGTGGGCGACGACCTCGGCGCTGCGCTTTTCCCAGTGGGGATCGCCCACTTGGCGCTTGATCAGATGCGCCCCTACCTGCTCCAGCCACTGCGGCTCGATCGTGGCCAGCCCGCGACCGTACAGGCGCGTGGTTTCCACCAACTCGGCGCAGAGGATCCAGCGGCCGGGGCGCTTTTTCAGGCGCACACCCGGGTGCGGCACGAACTTGATGCCGCGCGCGCCCAGATAGACGTCCTCCGTCTCGTGCTTGCAGCCCACGTTGCCCAGCAGCCCCGCCAGCAGGCTCAGGTGAATCTGCTCGTAGCTGGCGGGCTGGGCGTTGGGCTTCCAGCCGTGCTCCGCGGCCACGGTGTGCAGCTGCTGGTGGATGTCGCGCCATTCGCGCAAGCGGCGCAGGTGAATGAAGCGCTCGCGCAGCAGCGCCTCGTACTGCCGGTTGGACAGCCGGTGCGTCGGGGCCTCGCCCGGCGTATGCACGCCGCCGCGCGCCTTCTCCAGCCAGTCCCAGAGCTTGAGGATGCCGACGAACTCGCTGCGCTCGTCGTCGAAAGCCGCGTGCGCCTGGTCGGCCTTGGCCTGCGCCTCCAGGGGCCGCTCGCGCACGTCCTGCACGCTCAGGGCGCTGGCGATGACCAGCACCTCCGCCAAGGCCCCGCGGTCTCGCGCCGCCAGGATCATGCGCCCCACGCGCGGGTCCAGCGGCAACCGGGCCAGCTCGCGCCCCAGCGGGGTCAGCGCCAGACTGTCGTCCAGCGCGCCCAGCTCCTGCAGCAGTTGGTAGCCGTCGGTGATGGCGCGTCGCGACGGTGCCTCGAGAAACGGAAACGCCTCCACGTCGCCCAGCCCCAGTGCCTTCATGCGCAGAATGACGCCGGCGAGCGACGAGCGCAGGATCTCCGGGTCGGTGTAGCGCGGCCGCGCAGCAAAATCCCGTTCGTCGAACAGGCGGATGCAGATGCCCTCGGCGACACGGCCGCAGCGGCCGGCGCGCTGGTTGGCCGCCGCCTGGCTGATCGGCTCCACCAGCAGCTGCTCGACCTTGCTGCGCAGGCTGTAGCGCTTGACGCGCGCCAACCCCGAGTCGATCACGTAGCGGATGCCCGGAACCGTCAGCGACGTTTCGGCCACGTTGGTGGCCAGCACCACCCGGCGTCGGCCACTGGGGTGGAAGATTCGGCTCTGCTCCGCCGCGCTCAATCGGGCATACAGCGGAAGCACCTCGGTGTCGCGCAGCGCCGGCTGGTGGCTCAGGTGGCGGCGCAAGTGATCGGCAGCGTCGCGGATCTCGCGCTCGCCGGGGAGAAAGACCAGGATGTCCCCAGCGTGCGCCCCGCCGCGCCACAGCTCGTCCACTGCGTCGGCGATGGCCTCGTCCAGGCCATAGTCGCGACTTTCCTCGAACGGACGCCAGCGAATTTCCACCGGATAGGTGCGTCCGCTGACCTGAATGATGGGCGCCGGCCCGGCCGGCCCGGCGAAGTGCTGCGCGAAGCGCTCCGCATCGATCGTCGCCGAGGTGATGATGACCTTGAGGTCCGGGCGCTTGGGCAGCAGCTGCTTCAGATACCCGAGCAGAAAGTCGATGTTGAGGCTGCGCTCGTGCGCCTCGTCGATGATCAGCGTGTCGTAGGCACGCAGCAGGGGATCACGCTGGGTTTCGGCGAGCAAAATGCCGTCGGTCATCAGCTTGATCGCCGCACCCGGCTGCAGCCGGTCGTGGAAGCGGATCTGATAGCCGACCAATTCGCCCAGCTCGGTCTGTGTCTCTTCCGCGATACGCGCCGCCACCGAGGTCGCCGCCAGCCGTCGCGGCTGGGTGTGGCCGATCAGCGGTCGCCGACGCCGCGGCGCCTCGGCCTCTGCGCGCCAGTCCACGCCACCGCCACGGCCCATCGCCAGCGCGATTTTGGGCAGCTGCGTCGTTTTGCCCGAGCCCGTCTCCCCGCTGACGATGACGACCGGATGCGCGCGCAGCGCGGCCTCGATCTCGTCGCGCCGGGCGGACACCGGCAGCGATTGCGGAAACGCGATCACCGGCGCCCGAGCCGGCTGGTGGCACACTTCGTTTTGCGGCATGACCGCGCGATTATCCCGATCCCGACCGCCCCCACGCCGCCACCGGCGGCCGCCTGCTGCACACCCGATGTCCACCGTCTTCAATTTCACCTTCGTGCCCTGGTTCCGATCGGTGGCACCGTACATCCACAAGTTCCGCAACCAGACCTTCGTGGTCGGCGTGCCGGGCGAGGCCATTGCCGCCGGCAAGCTGCCCAACCTGGTGCAGGACCTCGCGCTCATCCAGAGCATGGGCGTGCGCATCGTGCTGGTGCACGGCTTTCGCCCACAGGTCAACGAGCAGTTGCGCGCCAAGGGGCACGAAGCCCGCTACCACCGCGGCATCCGCATCACCGACTCGGTGGCACTGGACAGCGCCCAAGAGGCCGCGGGCCAACTGCGCTACGAGATCGAGGCCGCCTTCAGCATGGGGCTGCCCAACACGCCCATGGCGGGTGCCACCGTGCGCGTCATCTCGGGCAACTTCATCACCGCGCGGCCGGTGGGCATCGTCGATGGCATCGATTTTCAGCACTCGGGGCTGGTGCGCAAGGTGGACGCCGTCGGCATCGTGCGCGCGCTGGACATGGGGGCGCTGGTGCTGCTGTCGCCCTTCGGCTTCTCGCCCACGGGCGAGGCGTTCAACCTCAGCATGGAGGAGGTGGCCACCAGCGTCGCGGTGGCGCTGCAGGCCGACAAGCTCATCTTCGTCACCGAGATCCCCGGCATCCGCGTGCGGCCGTTCGACCCGCCGGGCGACGACAACCCCATCGACACCGAGCTGCCGCTGGCCGACGCCGAGCGCATCCTGGCCGAGGGGCCGCAGCCCGCGCAGCCCACCGACCCGGGCTTTTACCTGCAGTACTGCCTGCGGGCCTGCAAGGGGGGCGTGGAGCGCAGCCACATCATCCCCTTTGCCGTGGACGGCTCGCTGCTGCTGGAGGTGTATGTGCACGACGGCATCGGCACCATGGTCGTGGACGAGAAGCTGGAGAGCCTGCGCGAGGCCAATGCCGACGACGTGGGCGGCATCCTGCAACTGATCGAACCGTTCGAGAAAGACGGCACGCTGGTCAAGCGCAGCCGCACCGAGATCGAACGCGACATCGCCAACTACACCATCATCGAGCACGATGGCGTGATCTTTGGCTGCGCGGCACTCTACCCCTACCCCGAGGCCCGCACCGGCGAGATGGCCTCGCTGACCGTCTCGCCGCAGGCGCAGGGCCAGGGCGACGGCGAAAAACTGCTCAAGCGCATCGAGCAGCGCGCGCGGCTGATGGGGCTGGAGAGCATCTTCGTGCTCACCACCCGCACCATGCACTGGTTCCTCAAACGGGGCTTTCAGCCCGTGCCGCCCGATTGGCTGCCCGAGGCGCGCAAGCGCAAATACAACTGGGACCGGCGCAGCCAGGTGCTGGTCAAGCGCCTGGGTTGAGGCGCCCCCCGCCCCTCACATGACGCGGTGCGGGCCGCCGCGGGCGGCCTCGTCCTGGCGCGTCTTCCACAGCGAGTACAGCACGCCTCCGGCGATCAGGCCCAAGGTCACCGACAGCGAAACCACCGCCGGGATCTTGCCCACGATGCCGACCAGGAAAATCTTTGCCCCGATGAACACCAGCACCGCACCCAGACCGATCATCAGGGCACGCAGAACGATCACGCCCAAAATGCCCCAGAACAGCACACGGTGCTGGTACGGGCGCGCAATGCCCAGAATGCCAAAGATCAGCGCGATCACGAAGACGTTTTCCATGGACAGCGCCCTGATGGCCGTGTTTGCCGCGCGCGGGATGGGGGTCTTTCCCGCCAGCCGCCTGGGCCTGAACAGCGACGGGCCGCTGCCCGGACTGCTGCCGCTGGGCGCGTGCGAGGGCGTGCGGGAAGACATCCACGCCATCCTCAGCCGGCACATGCGCCAGCACCCGCTGGTGCAACGGCTGCTGCAGCACGCCACCAGCCCCCCGTAACCCGGCCCGAGAAAAAACGAAACCGCCCCCGTGGGGGCGGCTCGGTGGCAGCCAGATCAGGGCCCGGCATGCCCGATCGCTCAGGCGCCGGCGCGCATGCCGGCGCGCGACGACATCACTGCTTCTGCTCGGCCGGCTTTTGCTCGCCAGCGGGCTGCTGTGCGGGTTGCTGGGCCTGGTCGCCAGCGGGCGGCTGAGCCGGCTGCTGGGCGTTGTCGGCAGGCGCCGCAGCCGGGGCGGGCGCGGGCGCCGGAGCTTCTTCCTTCTTGCCGCAGGCAGCCAGGCTGGCGGCGGCGATCAAAGCAGCGATCAGAGCGGTCTTGTTCATGTGAGGTCGATTCCGAATCGGGGGGACACCGGGAGTCCGTGTTGCACAACCGCCGCCCCGCCGGCACGGGGACGACTTGTGGTCCGTATGCACCAACCGGAAACCGGCCGTGCACCAAACAGATTCATTATGGAACCAACCTAGGGTTTACCCTTGTAAGCAATCGTAACATTTGCTACCGAAGTTGTCCGCCGCGCCCATCAAGGCGCCGCATGCAGCCAGCCAGCCTCGAACCACTGCGCCAGCGCGGCGCGGGCGTCGTCGCTGGCGCGCCGCACCTCGTCGGCCGACAACTCGCGCGCATCGGCCAGCCTGCGCATCAAGCGGGCGTCGCGCCCGCGCGCGATCAGCGCCTCGCCGTTGATGAAAACATGGTGCTCGTCGTACGCCATGCGGGTTCGCCGGTCCAGCACGACGGCGCCCGGCGTCCAGGGGACCTCGGCCGGTTCGAACCACACGCGCGGCTTGGGTTCGGTCAACACCTCGCCCAAGGCGCAGGCCAACGCCCGCTCATCCGCCACCAGGCGCTGCAGCCCCTCGCGCGCAAAGGCCTGCAGAGCCGTCGGGATGCGTGCGGGTTCGGTCGTGGCGGGCTGGCGGGGGTCGCGGTACAGGGCCTCGTCCTCGTGTTCGTCGGCCAGCCGCAGCACCAGCTCGGCCGCCAGCCCGCCGCGCTGCGGCACCCGGAATCCGATGGAATACGTCATGCAGTCGTCGCCCACGGCCACCCCGTCGTGGGCCCAGCGCGGCGGCAGGTAAAGCATGTCACCGGGCTCGAGCACCCAGTCCTGCTCGGGCTCGAAGCGCTGCAGAATCTTGCACGGCAGATCGGGCCGCAGCGCCAGATCCCGCTGCCGGCCGATGCGCCAGCGGCGCCGCCCGCTGGCCTGCAGCAAAAAGACGTCGTAGCTGTCGTAGTGCGGCCCCACCCCGCCGCCGTCGCTGGCCCAGGAGATCATCACATCGTCCAGCCGGACGTCGGGCACGAAGCGAAACCGCTGCATCAACGCATGCACCCCATCGTGGTGCAGGTCCACGCCTTGCACCAGCAGGGTCCAACCCGGGCGCCGCAGCGGCGGCAGCGCGCGCTCGCCCCGCCGTGCGCGGGGATCGAACGGCCCGTGCCGCAGCTGCCAGGTCCGGGCCGGATCGTCGGCCTCGGGGTGCTGCTCGACCACGCGCGACTCCACGTCCTCGCGCGCGGCCAGCGCAAACAGCTCGGCCCGCGACAGCAGCGGGCGAAAGCCCACCACCGCCTGTCGGATCAACAGCGGGCGGCGCTGCCAATGGCGCTGCATGAACTGCTCGGGCGTCAGCCCGCCGAGCAGCGGGGTCGGCTCGGTCGGCCGGGGCCGGGAGAACGGAAAGGCGCTGGAGGGCGTGGGTCGTCTCATGGGACAATTGTCCGATGAAAATCGCACCCCCCTGCGTGGCCAGCCTGAGCTGGACCCTGAAGGACACCTTGGGCGACGTGCTCGACGCCTCGGACGAGCCGGTGGAGTTTTTGGTTGGCGGACGTGACCTGCTGGCCAGTATCGAGCAGGGCCTGGTCGGCCGTGGCCCGGGTGACCGCGTGGAGCTGCACCTGGAACCCAAAGACGCCTTTGGCGACTTCGACGACCAGTTGATCTACCTGGAGCCGCGCTCGGCCTTCCCGGCCGAGCTGGAGGTGGGCATGGCCTTCGAGGGGTTGCCGCCGGGTTGCACGCCGGACGCGCCGCGCGACCGGCTGTACTTCGTCAGCGAAATCTACCCCGAGCACGTGGTGCTGGACGCCAACCACCCCCTGGCCGGCATGGCCCTACGGCTGACGCTGCGGGTGCACGATGTGCGCGAAGCGACAGTGGACGAGGTCGGCCGCGGCAGCACCGGCACGGGTTTCTTCCAGGTGCATTTGCGCGACTGACGGCGCAATCGGCTGCGCGGTTGACCGCCCCGCACCCGGGCGTGGACCGCGTGGGGATCACGCGCGGCCGGTGGAGCCGTAGCCGCCCTCGCCGCGCGCCGTCGCCTCGACAAACGCCTCGACGACACGGAACTGCGCCTGCACCACCGGCACGATGACGAGCTGCGCGATGCGCTCCAGCGGCTCGATGGTGAACGGCACGGGGCTGCGGTTCCAGGCGCTGACCATGAGCTGCCCCTGGTAGTCGCTGTCGATCAGCCCGACCAGATTGCCCAGCACCAGACCGTGTTTGTGGCCCAGACCGGAGCGCGGCAGGATCAGCGCTGCATAGCCCGGGTCGGCCAAATGGATGGCCAGGCCCGTGGGCACCAGTTGCCAGGCGTTAGGCGCCAGCGTCAGCGGGGCATCCAGGCAGGCACGCAGGTCCAGACCGGCGCTGCCCGGTGTGGCGTAGGCGGGCGGCTGTCCGTGCAGCCGGGGATCGAGGATCTTGACGTCGACGTGCATGGGCGTGGGATGCGCGGGGCAGCACCGATGTCGAGCCGCCCCGACTGAGTCACTGCTGGGCCTTCTTGGCGGCTTCCTCGAGCGCCTTGACGGGATCGATCTCCTCGCCCTCCTTGCCAGGGGCGGATTCGTCCTGCTCGTCGCCGGGGTTGGCCTCTTCGTCATCGCCCCAGGGCGAGGAGCCATCACCCCCCAACTGATCGAGCTTTTCCATCAAGACAGCATCGTCCACCTTCGTCTTGGGGCCCAGGTGGTCGACGACCAGCCCGGGGAAGGCCATGATGGTCGCCACCATGAGGATCTGCAGCACGATGAAGGCGATTGAGCCCTTGTAGATCTGCGTGGTGGTCACGGCCGGGATTCGGCGGCCCGTCACCTTGTCGGTGTAGTCCTCGCGCGCCGCGACGCTGCGCAGATAGAACAGCGCAAAGCCAAACGGCGGCGTCAGGAACGACGTCTGCAGATTCATCGCGATGATGACGCCGAACCAGATCAGGTCGATCCCCATCTTGTCGGCCACCGGCGCCAGCAACGGGATCACGATGAACGCGATCTCGAAGAAGTCGATGAAGAAACCGAGCACGAACACCAGCAGGTTGACGAAGATCAGGAAGCCGATCGCCCCACCCGGCAGCTTGTCGAACAGGTGTTCGACCCAGACATGGCCGTCGGCGGCGTTGAAGGTGAAGCTGAACACCGTCGAGCCGATCAGGATGAACATCACGAAGATGGACAGCTTGGTGGCGTTCTCCATCGCCTGCTTGAGCAGCGACAGCGACAAGCGTCTGCGCGAGGCGGCCATGATCAGCGCCCCCACCGCCCCCATCGCACCGCCTTCCGTCGGCGTGGCGATGCCCAGGAAGATGGTCCCCAGCACCAGGAAAATCAGGATCAGCGGCGGGATCAGGACGAAGGTCACGCGCTCGGCCAGTCGCGACAACAGGCCCAGTCGCGCGACATGGTTGACCACGGCCAACAGCAGCGCCGTGAAGGAAGCGATGGCAACCGAAAAGATCACCAGCTCGTCCCCCGGTGCAGGACCATCGCGTCCGGTGAGGGGATTGATCAGCGCCTCGTGGTTCTGCCACCACAGATAGCCAGCCGCGGCTGCCACCAGCAACAGCGCGAACAGCGAACGGTGCCCGCTGGCGCCGTTGGCCTCGGAGTAGATACGCGCCTCGGGCGGCAGCGGGGGCACCCACGACGGCCGTACGACCGCCACAGCGGCGATGAACACCAGATACAACCCCACCAGCAGCAAGCCCGGAATCAGCGCACCGGCGTACATGTCGCCCACCGAGCGGCCGAGCTGGTCGGCCAACACGATCAGCACCAGCGACGGCGGCAATGCCTGCGCCAGCGTGCCCGATGCGGTGATGGTGCCGGTGGCGATGGTGCGGTTATAGCCGTAGCGCAGCATGATGGGCAGAGAGATCAAGCCCATCGAGATGACGGCCGCAGCCACGACGCCGGTGGTCGCCGCCAGCAGAGCACCGACCAGCACCACGGCCACCGCCAGCCCGCCGCGCACCGGGCCGAACACCTGGCCGACGGTCTCCAGCAGGTCCTCGGCCATGCCGCTGCGCTCCAGGATAATGCCCATGAGCGTGAAGAACGGGATGGCCAGCAGCGTGTCGTTTTGCATGATGCCGAACACGCGCAGCGGCAGCGCCTGGAACAGCGTGTCCGCAAACAGGCCGATCTCCATGCCGATGAAGCCGAAAAACAGCCCAGTGGCCGCCAAGCCAAAGGCCACGGGAAAGCCGCTCAGCAAAAAGACCAGCAGCCCGGCGAACATCACCGGAACGAAGTTGTTGGTGAGGAATTCGACCATGGTCGTCTCGTCGCTCAGTGTTGGCGGGCCGCCGCGGCGACCTCTTCTTCATGGCGCTTTTCGGCCTCGGCGATGTCCTTGGCGAGCTGCTGCGCCTCACTCGGGCCCGTATGCGCCAGCACGTCCGGACCGTGCCCGGTGAGGAAGGCGATGCGCTTGATCAACTCGCTCACACTCTGCAAAAACAGGATGACGAAGCCCACCGGGATGAGCAGATAGACCGGCCAGCGAATCAGCCCCCCGGCGTTGGATGACATCTCACCCGACTGCCAGGCACGCTCGAACAGCGGCCAGCCCAGCACCACCATCATGTAGCACAGCGGCAGAATGAAGACGAGGATGCCGACGATATCGACCCAGTTGCGAGCCCGGTCGGAGAAGCGGCTGGACACGAAGTCGATGCGCACATGGGCGTTGCGCAAAAACGCGTAACCGCCACCAAGAAGAAAGACCGCCGCGAACAGATACCACTGGATCTCGAGGAAAGCGTTGGAGCTGAGGTCGAACACCTTGCGCGAGACGGCATTGGCGGCACTGATCAACGTGGTCAAGAGAATCAGCCACATGCCGAGCTTGCCGATGCGGTCGCTGATGGCATCGATCAGCCGAGAGAAGGTGAGCAGCGCTTGCATTCCTATCCCCTGGTTCAGGGTCCCGAACGAGAAAGCCGGGCAGTATACCGACCAACCGGCACGGCCCGCAGGGCGTGCCGGTGCCGCCCGGCACCACACCCAACGGTCACCCACAAAAAACCCCGCTTGCGCGGGGCTGGGGATGACCGCCCTCGTCGATTACAGCTTGGTGCCCTGCATGTAGCGGTCGAACGCCGCTTCCGGCAGGCGGAACCACAGGTTCTGGTCGCGACGGAAAGCCGCGTAGTCGCTGTAGATCTTCTTCCAGTTGGGGTTGGAGTTGCTCAGCTCGTCGTACAGCGCCATGGCCTGCTTGAAGGCCTCGTCCATCACCGTCTTCGGGAACGGCGCCACTTTGGTGCCAGCCGCGACCAGACGCTTGAGCGCTGCCGGGTTGCGGGCGTCGTAGCGGGCCTGCATTACGGCGTGGGCATAGGCCGCCGCCGACTCGACCATGGCCTTGTATTCGGCCGACAGGTCGTTGTAGGCCTTCTTGTTGATGTAGAAGTCGAGCTGGGCGCCACCTTCCCAGAAGCCCGGGTAGTAATAGTTCTTGGCGACCTTGTTGAAGCCGAGCTTCTCGTCGTCGTACGGTCCGATCCATTCGCAGGCGTCGATCGTGCCCTTCTCCAGCGCCTGGTAGATTTCACCACCCGGGATGTTCTGCGGCACCGCGCCCAGACGGCTGAGCACCTTGCCGGCGAAGCCGCCCATGCGGAACTTCAGGCCCTTGAAGTCCTGCGGGCCCTTGATCTCCTTGCGGAACCAGCCGCCCATCTGGGCGCCGGTGTTGCCGCCAGGGAAGTTGACGATGTTGTACTGGTCGTAGAACTCGCGGAACAGCTTGAGGCCGTTGCCTTCGTAGTACCACGCCGTGAGCTGGCGGCTGTTCAAGCCGAACGGAATGGCCGTACCCAGGGCGAAGGTGTCGTCCTTGCCGAAGTAGTAGTACGGTGCGGTGTGACCGGCTTCCACCGTGCCCTGCTGCAGGGCGTCGACGATGCCGAATGCCGGCACCAGTTCACCCGGGGCATGCACCGTCACCTGGAACTTGCCACCGGACATCTCGCCGATCTTCTTGGCGAACACGTCGGCCGCGCCGTGGATGGTGTCCAGCGACTTGGGGAAGCTGGAGGCCAGGCGCCAGCGGATCGTGGCCTGGGCGTGCACCGCGGGTGCGGCCGCAGCGGCCAGGATGCCGGCCATGCCAGCGTGCTTGATGACGGAACGACGATCCATGTCGGAAAACTCCTTGGGGTTGATTGCCTGACGCCGCCAGCTCTCGGCGAACCGGACGGCGTAGCGGAGGCGACTATAGTGGACGCCCGCCGGCCGCAGCGGGAGTGTTTACCCTGAGAGCGGGCTTTCGCTGGGAATTTTGAATTTATTTCAAACGTCAAACAAATCGTTTCCATGCCCCCCATGCCTGTGCACACGGGCCGCACATTGGCCGTTCAGGCGGCGGGATGCACCACTTCGAGCACCGGCCGGGCCACCAGATGCGCACCGAAACGGTCGCGCACGCTGCGCTCGATCCCGGCCGCATCCAGCCCCAGCCGCGCCAGCAACAGCGCCGGGTCACCGTGCTCGATGAAGCGATCGGGCAGGCCGAGCGGCAACACCGGGCGCACCACGCCTTCGGCGGCGAGCAGCTCCATCACCGCGGCCCCGGCACCGCCGGCGATGGCGCCCTCCTCCACCGTGACCAGCGCCTCGTGGTCGCGCGCCAACGCCAACACCAGGTCGCGGTCCAGGGGTTTGGCCCAGCGCATGTTGGCCACCGTCGCGCCCAGCGCCTCGGCTGCCTGCAGCGCCGGGTGCAGCAGGGTCCCGAAGGCCAGGATCGCCACCCCCCGGCCCCGTCGGCGCACCTCGCCCCGGCCGTAGGGCAGTGCCTGCGGCTCGCGCGGCAGGGCCGCGCCCACGCCCGCGCCGCGCGGGTAGCGCACCGCCACCGGATGCGACTGTTCGTAGGCGGTGGTCAGCAGCTGGTAACACTCCGCCTCGTCCGACGGACACGCGATGGCGACGTTGGGAATGCAGCGCAGGAACGGGATGTCGTACGCGCCGCAGTGGGTCGGACCGTCGGCACCGACGATGCCGGCACGGTCCAGCGCAAACACGACGGGCAAATTTTGCAGCGCCACGTCGTGGATGGCCTGGTCGTAGGCGCGCTGCAAAAAGGTGGAATAGATCGCCACCACGGGCTTGAGGCCCTCGCAGGCCAGCCCTGCGGCAAAGGTCACCGCATGCTGCTCGGCAATGCCGACGTCGTAATAACGGTCCGGAAAACGCCGGTGGAACTCCACCATGCCCGAGCCCTCGCGCATCGCGGGCGTGATGCCGATGAGCCGCTTGTCGCGCTCGGCCATGTCGCACAGCCACTGGCCGAACACGGCGCTGAAGGTGGGCTTGGGCGGCTGCGCCGGGGGGACGACGCCGACCTGCGGGTCGAACTTGCCCGGGCCGTGGTAGGTGATCGGGTCCGCCTCGGCCAGTTTGTAGCCCTGCCCCTTCTTGGTGACCACGTGCAAAAACTGCGGACCCGCGCCGTCGTCGAGCAGGCGGCGGATGTTCTCCAGCGTGGGCACGAGCGATTCGAGGTCGTGCCCGTCGATCGGGCCGATGTAGTTGAAGCCGAACTTCTCGAACAGCGTCGCGGGCACGACCATGCCCTTGGCGTGCTCCTCGAAACGGCGGGCAAACTCCAGCAGTGGCGGGGCCACGCTGAGCACCTGCCGACCGACGCTGCGCGCCGCCGCGTAAAACCGCCCGCTCATGAGCTGCGCCAGATACCGGTTGAGCGCACCGACCGGCGGGCTGATCGACATGTCGTTGTCGTTGAGCACGACCAGCAGCGGGGCCTTGGTGACGCCCGCGTTGTTGAGCGCCTCGAACGCCATGCCGGCGGTCATGGCCCCGTCGCCGATCACCGCCACCGCGCGCCGGCGCTCGCCCTTGGCCTGGGCAGCCAGCGCCATACCCAGCGCGGCGGAGATGCTGGTGGACGAGTGCGCGGTGCCGAAGGCGTCGTACTCGCTTTCGCTGCGCACCGGAAAACCGCTGATACCGCCGAGCTGCCGCAGGGTGTGCATGCGCTCGCGCCGGCCGGTCAAAATCTTGTGCGGATAGGTCTGGTGGCCGACGTCCCACACCAGCCGGTCGTGCGGCGTGTCGAACACATAGTGCAGCGCGACCGTCAGCTCCACCGTCCCCAGGTTGGAGCTGAAGTGCCCGCCGGTGCGCGCCACGCTTTGCACCAGAAACTCGCGCAGCTCATCGGCCAGCGGTCGCAACTGGGGACGCGCCAGCCGGCGCAGATCGGCCGGTGAGTCGATGGACAAGAGCAATCCGTTCATGGCTATCCCCCTGTCGATACCGTCAATACCGGCGCTGCACCACCCACCGCGCCAGCGCCGCCAGGCGTTGCGTCGGTTGCCCCGGCATGTCGTGCAAGGCCTGCAGGGCCTGCGCCAGCAGCGCCTGCGCATAGGCCCGCGCCGGCTCGACGCCCAGCAGCGAAACGAACGTGGGTTTGTCGGCGGCGGCGTCCTTGCCCGCCGTCTTGCCCAGCGTGGCAGAGTCGGCCGTGGCATCGAGCACATCGTCGATCACCTGGAAGGCCAAGCCGAGCGCGCGGCCATAGCGGTCCAGTGCCGCCAGCGCGGCGCCTTCCCCCCCGGCCGCCAACGCCCCCATGCGCACGCTGGCCAGCAACAGCGCGCCCGTCTTGCGGCGGTGCATGTCCTCCAGCGCCGGCTGGTCCAGGCGCTGCCCGACCCCGGCCAGATCGATGGCCTGCCCGCCCGCCATGCCCGCCGCGCCGGACGCCACGGCCAGCTCCCGCGTCAGCGCCACGGCCAGCGCGGGCCGTGCCTGCGCCCAGGGCGACGCGACCAGCCACTCGAAGGCCAGCGCCTGCAGCGCATCACCGGCCAGCAAAGCCTGCGCCTCGCCGTAGCGCACATGGACGGTCGGCTTGCCCCGCCGCAGGACATCGTCGTCCATGCAGGGCAGGTCGTCGTGCACCAGCGAATAGGCGTGGATGAGCTCGACCGCCCCCGCGACCGACCACACGGGGGCGTCCGCCGCCGGATCAACATCGCCGGACACCGCCTCCCAGGCCGCCAGGGCCAGCAGGGGGCGCAACCGCTTGCCCCCGTCCAGCACGGCATACCGCATGGCATCGCCGAGCCCGGCCGGCGCATCGGCGGGCAGGTGCGCGTCCAAAAACGCCTCCATCTGCTCGAGGCGCCGGGCCATCCACTCCCCCAGTCCGGCCGCGGGCGCGGCCGGCAGCGCCACGTCCGTCATGCCCCAGGCTCCCACGGCCGGGTCTGCTGGCCATCCACCACGCGAATCTGCTGCTCGACCGCCTCCAGCCGCGAGCGGCAATACGCCAACAGGGCCGAGGCGCGCTGGTACGCCCCGAGCAAATCGTCCAGCGGCATTTGCCCGGACTCCAGCCGCGCCAGCAGGGCTTCGAGCTCCTGCACCGCCGCCTCGTAGGTGCTGGGCAGCGGCTCGGAGGCCGCGTCGCTGTCGGCAACGGCGGGGGAGGACTGGGCGCGTGGCATATCGGGATCCGTTGCGTCGGGGCGCGTCATGGCGGATGGACGCCGTTTTTTGATCCGGCTCAAAAAGTCTTTCATTGTAGTGGGTTGCCCCGCCGACGGGGGTGGGGGTAGAATGCGCCGTCCCCCGCGGCCTGGATTCGTCCAGACTGGCGGGGGACAGTGCTTTCACCCCACAAGGAGGTGTGTTTCCCCAACCCCGCGCCGAACCGTCCCCACGTTTCTGTAGCGCTTGTATGCCCCGTCATCGGGGGAGTCTGAGGTCAGGATCATCATGTCCGATTTGAGTCTTCCATTGCAGCAGGCGAAAAGCCAACTGCCGGTGTCCGTGTATTTCGACGAGGCGCTGTTCCGGCGCGAGCTGGAGACGATCTTTCAGTCCGGGCCCCGCTACGTGGGGCACGCCAACGCGGTTCCGAACGTCGGGGATTATTTTGCGCTGCCGCAGGAGGGTGAGGGCCGCGCGCTGGTGCGCACCGAGCGCGGCGTGGAGCTGGTCAGCAACGTCTGCCGCCACCGGCAGGCCGTGATGCTCAAAGGCCGCGGCAACCTCAACCACGAGGGACAGGCGCACGCCGGCGGGCACATCGTCTGCCCGCTGCACCGCTGGACCTACAGCGGCGGCCTGGGCCAGAACCTGCCCACGGGCACGCTGATCGGGGCGCCCCACTTCGCGCAGGACCCGTGCCTGAACCTGCAGCGCTGGAAGCTGCGCGAATGGAACGGCCTGCTGTTCGAGGACAACGGCCGCGACATCGCCGCCGACCTGCGCGCGATGCAGGTGGCCGATGTGTTCAACTTCGACGGCATGGTGCTCGGCCACGTCGAGCTGCACGAGTGCAACTACAACTGGAAGACCTTCATCGAGGTCTATCTGGAGGACTACCACGTCGTGCCTTTCCACCCGGGGCTGGGCAATTTCGTCACCTGCGACGATCTGCGCTGGCAGTTTGCACCCGAGTTTTCGGTGCAGACCGTGGGCGTGCAAAACCTGGGCGCGAAGGCCGGCAGCCCGGTGTACGAACGCTGGCACGAGGTGCTGATGCGCCACCGCGAGGGCCGCCTGCCCGAACACGGCGCGGTGTGGCTGACCTACTACCCGCACATCATGGTCGAGTGGTATCCGCATGTGCTGACGGTCTCCACCCTGCACCCGATCGCGGTGGACAAGACGCTCAACCTGGTGGAGTTCTACTATCCGGAAGAGATCGCCGCCTTCGAGCCCGAGTTCATGGAAGCGCAGCGCGCCGCCTACATGGAGACGGCCATCGAAGACGACGAAATCGCCGAGCGCATGGACGCCGGCCGCAAGGCGCTGCTGCAGCGCGGCACCAGCGAGGTCGGCCCCTACCAGAGCCCGATGGAAGACGGCATGCAGCACTTCCACGAGTGGTACCGCGCCCGCATGGGGATGCCGGTCGGCGGCGTCGGAGGCTGACCCCCTGCGCCACGATCCCGCCAGCGCCGCCGGGGCCGCCAGGACCACGACGGTCGGCTCCCCCCCGGCCGCGTCCCCGCGCCGCGAGCGCCCCGCCCAGGCCCTGTGGATGGTCGTGGGCGCGTTCCTGTTCGCCTCCATGGGGGTGTGCATCAAGTTCGCGTCCAGCCACTTCCACAGCTTCGAGGTGGTGGGCTACCGCGGCCTGATCGGCATGCTCTTTTTGCTGGTGCTGACGCGTTCGCGCGGGGTGTCGCTCGCGACGCGCGTGCCGATGATGCACCTGTGGCGCACCATCGTCGGCACCGCCTCGCTGCTGGCGTGGTTCTACGCCATCGCGCAATTGCCGCTGGCCACCGCGATGACGCTCAACTATGTGAGCAGCGTATGGGTGGCGGCCTTCCTGCTCGGCGGCGCATTGCTGCTGCAGCGCGGCAGCCAGCCGCTGCGGGACCAGACGCCGCTGTTCCTGACGGTGCTGGTGGGTTTTGGCGGGGTGGCGCTGGTGCTGCGCCCCACCTTCGACGGGACGGCGGCACTGGGGGGCCTGTCCGGCTTGCTGTCCGGGCTGACGTCGGCGCTGGCCTATCTGCAGGTCGCCGCGCTGTCCCGCGCGGGCGAGCCGGAGAGCCGGACGGTGTTCTACTTCTCGGTGGGGGCGACGCTGGTCGGCTTTGCGGGCACGGCCGTCATCGGGCCCAGCCCGCTCACGACACCCCAGGCCCTGTGGCTGATTCCCATCGGGCTGCTGGCGGTGCTGGGGCAGTTGTGCATGACGCGCGCCTACGCCAGCGGGGCGACGCTGGTCGTGGCCAACCTGCAATACTTTGGCATTGCCTTTGCCGCGCTGTACGGCTTGGCGGTGTTTGGCGACCGCCTGCCGCCGACCGGCTGGCTGGGCATGGCGCTGATCGTCGCCAGCGGCATCGCGGCCACCTTTTTGCGCGAACGCGCCATCCCCAAGCTGCCGGTCGAGGAACACGCATGACCACCGATCTGCCCTTCCCCCTCATCGATGCCGCCACCCTGCGCGAGCGGCTGGCGCACGGCCCCACGACGCGGGTGTTCGATTGCAGCTTCGACCTGGCCAACCCGACGGCGGGGCGCGCCCAGTACCGCGCCGGGCACATCCCCGGGGCGCGGTATGTGCACCTGGACGACAACCTGAGCGCCAGCGCCGACGACGAGGCGCCTGCCGCCAGCGGCGGGCGCCACCCCCTGCCCGCGCGCGAAGTGTTCGCCCAGCGACTGCGCGCCTGGGGCCTGAACCGGGACGAGGCCGTGGTGGTCTACGACCGCCAGGGCGGCATGGTCTGCGGGCGCTTGTGGTGGATGTTGCGCTGGTGCGGGCATGCACCGGTCGCCGTGCTAGACGGGGGCTGGGCCGCTTGGGTGGCGGCGGGCGGGGCCGTCGAAACCGGCGACGCGGCCCCCGCGACGGCCGGGGACTTTGCCCTCGGCCCGGAGCGGGTGGCCCTGCGCCGCGCCGACGAGGTGGCGGCCGCTCTCGGCACGCCCAGACAAACGCTGATCGATGCCCGCGCCACGCCGCGCTATCGCGGGGAGGTAGAGCCGCTGGACCCCGTGGCGGGCCACATCCCGGGGGCGCTGAACCGGCCGTTTACCGAAAACTTCGACGCCGACGGCCGCTACAAATCCCCCGACCGTCTGCGGGCGGAATTCGACGCTTTGCTGGCTGGGCGCGATCCGGCCACGGTGGTGCATCACTGCGGCAGCGGGGTCAGCGCCATCCCGAATGTGCTGGCCATGACGATCGCGGGACTGGGAACGCCACCCCTGTTTGCCGGCAGCTGGAGCGAGTGGTGTAACACGCCGGGGCTGCCTTGCGCCCGGTCGTGCTGAAGGACGCGGCCCCAGGCGTGGGGACGCTCGGCCATCAGTCCAGCGCGGCCCAATCGGGCTCGGGCAGTGCTTCGACCTCGGGCCGCGCGATCAGAAAGCCCTGGAACAGCGCCACGCCCATGGCGCGCAGCTGGTCGTACTCGGCGCGCGTTTCCACCCCCTCGGCAATCACGCGCACCCCCAGCGCCGCACAGGTGCCCAGCACGCCGCCGACGATGGCCTGGCGTGCGCGGTGGCGGTCGATGTCGCGCACCAACGCCATGTCGAGCTTGACCAGTTGCGGCTGGAACTCCGCCAGCAGATTCAGCCCCGAGTAGCCGGCGCCAAAGTCATCGATCGCCGTCAGAAAACCGCGGTGCTGGTAGTCGCGCACGATCCCCAAGGCATGCTGCGGATCGCGGATCTTTTCCGCCTCGGTCATCTCGAAGATGAGGCGCCGGGGGTCGAAGCCGACCTTGTGCGCCGCCGCCAGCGTCAGGCGGATGCAAGTGGCCGGCTCGTACACGGCATTGGGCAAAAAATTGATCGACAGCCGCACGCGGATACCGAGCCGCTGCGCCGTGTCGATGGCCAGGACGCGACACGTTTGATCGAAGCTGTAGAGCTGCTCTGGCCGCACCTCGGCCAGCACCGCACCGGCCGGCTCACCAGCCGGGCCCCGCACCAGCGCCTCGTAGGCGAACACCTCGCGCCGCGCCACGTCGGCGATCGGCTGAAACGCCATGCGCAGCGCACCCGGGTAAGCTTGCGCGCCGCGACAGCGCAGGCAACCCACGATGGCCTCGGACTCCCCGTCGAAAAAGCGTTCCAGAAACGTCGACGTCTGCATCCCCCGCATCATAACGACCGCACCCCGTACCACCAAGCGTTGCTCGTTTGCGCTGCCGATCGGCCGCGCGGCGCACGCTTTGGTATGCTTTTCATGGGCGGCAGACCCAGCGCTCGAAACGCGGCCAGTTGCGATTCGTGCCGATATTCCTATTCCTATCGCCCCTCTTGCGTGACGGTCATGCGCAGGTCGTGGATTTCCATGCTTGCCTTAGGGAAGCGCTGATTTATTCCTAGATCGCATCCTCTGCTCCAT
>NZ_DAISXZ010000002.1:0-101582 GCF_036825565.1 Tepidimonas sp.
CCCCCAGCCCGGCACGGGCCTCGGCCAGATACTGATCCACCGGCCCACCGGGCACGAACTGGATCACCACGAACGTCAGCAACAACACCCCGAACAGCGTGGGAATCATCAGCAGCAAGCGCTTGAGAATGTAAGCCCACATGGATACAGCTCCCGTCAGCGCGCGGCCGGGGCGGCCGATGTCGCCCACCAGGTTTCGATCGCCCAGCCCTCGCCGCCGGCGTATGGGGGCATGTCGGCGGGGCGCGCCAACCGCCAGGCGTTGTAGGCCATGCGGTGCGTGGGCGCGGACCATTGGGGAATCAGCACCTGGCTGTGCGCCACCACACGCTCCAACGCCCGGCAGGCCGCCAAGAACGCGGGCTCGGTGTCCGCCTGCACCATGCGCGCAATCACATCGTCCACCGCCGGGCTGGCCAGTCCGCTGAAATTGCCGGAACCCTCGGTGCGGGCGGCCGCGCTACCAAACAGGTCCGCATACTCCGCACCCGGGCTGTGCGTACCCTGGAACGCCAGCGAAATCATGTCGAAGTCGAAGGTGCGCAGCCGCTGCTGGTACAGCGCAAAGTCCACCGGGCGGAAACGCAGCTCGATGCCGAGCCGCGCCAGGTTGAGCGCCCACGGCGTGACGACGCGCGCGCCGGCCTCGTTGCTATCTAGATACTCCAGCACCAGAGGCTGCCCTTGAGCGTTGCGCAGCGCCCCTTCGCGGTAGGTCCAGCCAGCCTGGCGCAGCAGCGCCTGCGCCAGGCGCAGGTTGGCGCGCAGCCGCTCGGGCGTGCCGGCCACCGGCGGCTCATACATCGGCCCGAACACCTCCGGCGGCAGCTGCGCGCGCCACGGCTGCAGCAGCTGGCGCTGCGCCGCATCCGGCTCGCCCTGCGCGGCGCAGGCGGTGTTGCCAAACAGCCCGCGCACGCGCTCGTAGCTGCCGTAGAACAGACGCTCGTTCATCCACTCGAAGTCCAGCGCCAGCGCCAGCGCCTGTCGCACGCGTCGGTCGTCGAGCGGTGGCCGGCGGGTGTTGAGCACGTAGCTTTGAAACCCCGTCGGCAGCCGGTGGCGGAACTCGGCCTTGACCAGCTCGCCGCTGTCGAAGCGCCGACCCTTGACGCGCCGCGCCCAGTCGCCGGCGGAAAAGAAGCGCATCAGATCGAACTCACCGGCCTTGAGCGCCTCCAGCCGCGCGGTGTTGTCCTTATAGATCTTGACCGTGATGCGGTCGAAGTTGAACGTGCCACGGCGCACCGGCAGGTCGCGCGCCCAGTAATCCGGGTCGCGCACATAGGTGATATCCTTGCCGAACTTGACCGGCCCGATGCGGTAGGGGCCGCTGCCGATCGGGGTGTCCATCACCACTTCGTTGAACGGCTTGCGCCGGCCGGTGGCCGGATCCACGCCCCAGTCGCGGCTGAAGATCGGAATGCCGCCCACCGTCAACGGCAGCTCGCGGTTGGGGCGCTTGAAACGAAAGCGCACCGTGCGCGCGTCCAGCACGTCCACGCCGTCCAGGTCGGCCAGGTCGGCCAGGATCGTCTTGTACACCGGCGAGGTGTGCGGTCCGAGCAGCGTCTCGAAGGTGTCGCGCACGTCCTCGGCCAGCACCGGTTTGCCGTGGTGAAAACGCGCCTCGGCCCGCAGCCGGAAGGTAGCGCTCAGCCGGTCCGGCGCCACCTGCACGTCCTGCGCCAGTAACCCGTAAGCGGCGCCAACCTCGTCGGCCGCGCCGCTCAACAGGCTGTCGAACAGCAGATCGGCCAAGTAAGCCGGGGCGCTGCCGCGCAGCGTGAACGGGTTGTATTTGTCGAACGTGGAGGTGCGCAGGTTGCTGACCAGCCGCAGCTCACCACCCTTGGGCGCGTCCGGGTTGACGTAGTCGAAGTGCGCGAAGCCCGGCGGATACTTCAGGTGCCCCCACAGCGCATAGCCGTGCGCGGCCCAGGCGGGGGCGCACATCCCCAACACCAGCGCCGCCAGCAGCCCCCCCACCGCACGGCCTACAGCGGCGGCTGCCCACAGGCCGCAGCGCCACGGGCCGCCCGACGTGCCCCCGGCCCCCACCCCGCCGCCATCGCAGCGAGGGGCGCGAGGGACGCGCGGAAGGCTCGGCGAATGGGGCCAGTCGTGCATGCGACAATTCTGCAGGATTTTTTCCGCACCACGAGGAGCACGAACAATGGGTTTTCTGGCCGGCAAAAAGCTGCTGATCACTGGGGTTTTGTCCAACCGCTCGATCGCCTACGGCATCGCGCGCGCCTGCCGCGCCCAGGGGGCGGAGCTGGCCTTCAGCTACGTCGGCGAGCGCTTCAAGGACCGCATCACGGAGTTCGCCGCCGAGTTCGGCTCCAACCTCGTGTTCGAGTGCGACGTCTCCGACGACGCCAACATCGAGCGCCTGTTCCGCGAACTGTCGGCCCACTGGCCGACGTTCGACGGCTTCGTGCACAGCATCGGCTACGCGCCGCGCGAGGCCATCGCCGGCGACTTCCTCGACGGCCTGTCGCGCGAGGCCTACCGCACCGCACACGAGATCAGCGCCTACAGCTTTCCCGCCATGGCCAAGGCGGCGCGCCCATACCTGAACGACCACGCCGCGCTGCTGACGCTGACCTACCTCGGCAGCGTGCGCATGGTGCCGGCCTACAACACGATGGGGCTGGCCAAGGCCAGCCTGGAGGCCAGTGTCCGTTACCTGGCCGAGTCGCTTGGCAGCCAACGGCGCGGCTGGCGTGTAAATGGCATATCGGCCGGTCCGATCAAGACCTTGGCCGCCAGCGGCATCAAAGGCTTCGGCAAGATCCTCGGCGTCGTGGAGCAAAACGCCCCGATCCGGCGCAACGTCACGATCGACGACGTCGGCCATACGGCGGCCTTTCTGCTCAGCGATCTGGCGGCCGGTATCAGCGCCGAGGTGATCTACGTCGACGGTGGCTTCAGCCAGGTGATGGGCGGGCTGGCGGCGGACGCCGCCGCCGAGGCGTGAACCGCACCGCGGGCAATCACTTGAGGTTGCCCAGATAGGCCGCCACCGCCTCGAGCTCCAGGTCGCTCAGGCGGTGCGACATCACGCGCATGATGGCGTTGTCGCGGCTCCCCGTGCGCTCCCTGAACGCCAGCACCTGACGAACGATGTACTGCGGGTGCTGGCCTGCCAAGCGCGGCAGTTCGGTGGTGCCGGTCGCGCCGGGCCCGTGGCAGGTGGCGCACGGCGGCAGGCCCGTGTGGCGGTTGCCTCGATCGTAGATGTAGCGACCCACCGCCAACAGCAGCTCGTCACCGCTGGGGGTGTGCCCCGGCCTCTGGCGCGCGTAGTACTCGGCCACCGCTTCGATGTCGCCGGGGCTCAGGCCCTTGACCTTCTCGGTCATCGCGGTGTCCTTGCGCTCGCCGCTGACAAAGGCCTGGAGTTGACGCGCCAAGTACTGGGTATTCTGGCCCGCCAGGCGGGGGAAGTTGGGCGCCACGCTCTGCCCGCACGGACCGTGGCAGACCGCACAGCGGTCCCGGGCAATGACCTCACCGATCACCAGCGGATCGGCGGACTGGGCCTGCGCCCCCCAAGCCGCCATACCCATGCCCACCGCCGCGATCGTGCGGCGCAGCGCCGTCTGCCAAGTCTTGCTCATGTGTTCCTCCAGGGATGAATACCGGGTCGCCAACGACCCCTGTCACCATCCTAGAGAAACCCCACAACGGGACTTTGACGCGCGTCAACGTGGCTGCATCGGCATGCAACGATGCGCGGATGCGTGCGGACGACGCGCAACGGGGCGCCTCGTCCCCCGCGCGTGGCCCCACCCAAGCCTCAGCGCGGCGGCGGCAGATCGGTGCAACTGCCGTGCGCCGCCTCCGCCGCCATGCCGATGCTCTCGCCGAGTGTGGGGTGCGGATGGATGGTCTTGCCGATGTCAACCGCGTCGGCGCCCATCTCGATGGCCAACGCGATCTCGCCGATCATGTCGCCCGCGTGCGTACCCACGATGCCGCCGCCCAGGATCTTGCCGTGGCCATGCGCCTCGGGGCGGTCGTCGAACAGCAGCTTGGTAAAGCCTTCGTCGCGACCATTGGCAATGGCGCGGCCCGAAGCCGTCCAGGGGAACAAGCCTTTCTTGACGGGGATGCCCTGCGCCTTGGCCTGGTCTTCGGTCAGACCCACCCAAGCCACCTCGGGGTCGGTGTAGGCCACACTGGGAATGACCCGCGCATTGAACGCACTGCGGGCCAGGGCGGCATCCCCGAGCAGTTCGCCAGCGATCACCTCCGCCGCCACATGGCCTTCATGCACGGCCTTGTGCGCCAGCATGGGCTGGGCGACGATGTCGCCGATGGCAAAGATGTGCGGCACGTTGGTGCGCATCTGGACATCGACGTTGATGAAGCCGCGGTCCGTCACGGCCACGCCGGCCTTGTCGGCAGCAATCTTCTTGCCATTCGGCGCGCGGCCCACGGCCTGTAGCACTAGGTCGTACAGGCCCTCGCTCTTGGTGCCGTCCAGCCCCTCGAACTGCACCTTGATGCCTTCGGGCGTGGCTTCGGCCCCCACCGTCTTGGTCTTGAGCATGATGTTGTCAAAACGGTGGGCGTTCATCTTTTGCCACACCTTGACCAGATCCCGGTCGGCACCGGGCATCAGGCCGTCCATCATTTCGACCACATCCAGCCGTGCGCCCAGGGTGGAATATACGGTGCCCATCTCCAGCCCGATGATGCCGCCGCCGATGATGAGCATCTTTTTCGGCACTTCCTCGAGCGCCAGAGCACCCGTGCTGTCCACCACGCGCGGGTCGTCGGGCAAAAACGGCAGCCGCACGGCCTGCGAACCCGCCGCGATGATGCACCGCTTGAACGCCACCACTGTCTTGCTACCGGTCTTGTCTTGGCCGCTGCCAGTGGTTTCTTCCACTTCGACGTGGTTGGGGCCGACAAAGGCCCCGTAACCACGCACCACCGTGACCTTGCGCATCTTGGCCATGGCGGCCAGCCCACGCGTGAGCTTGCCGATGACCTTTTCCTTGTGGCCGCGCAGCTTGTCGAGGTTGACGCTGGGGGCGCCAAAATCCACGCCCAGATCGGCCAGGTGGCGGACTTCGTCCATCACGGCGGCCACGTGCAGCAGTGCCTTGGACGGGATGCAGCCCACGTTGAGGCACACGCCACCGAGCGTGGCGTAACGCTCCACGATCACCACTTTCAGCCCTAGGTCGGCGGCGCGGAACGCGGCGGAATAGCCGCCCGGCCCCCCGCCCAACACCACCACGTCGCACGCCAGGTCGGCGCTGCCGCCGAAGCTGGCCGCTGTCGGCGCCGCCGCGGCCGCGTCACCCGCCACCTCCAGCGACAGGATGACCGCCCCCTCGCTGACCTTGTCGCCCAGCTTGACTTTGAGTTCCTTCACCACACCCGCGTGGCTGGACGGGATCTCCATCGACGCCTTGTCGGACTCCACCGTGATGAGCGACTGATCCACCTGGACCGTGTCGCCCGGCTTGACCAGCAGTTCGATGACCGCCACGTCCTTGAAGTCGCCGATATCGGGAACCTGGATATCGATCAGTGCCATGGTCGGACTCCCTTCACAGCAACACGCGGCGGAAGTCCGCCAGGATCTGGCCCAGATAGGCGTTGAAGCGCGCAGCGGCCGCACCGTCGATCACGCGGTGGTCCCACGTCAGCGACAGCGGCAGCATCAGGCGCGGCACGAACTGCTTGCCATCCCACTTCGGTTCCATCTGGCTCTTGCACACCCCCAGAATGGCCACCTCTGGCGCGTTGATGATGGGCGTGAAATAGCGCCCGCCAATACCGCCCAGGCTGGAAATGGTGAAGGTGGCGCCGCTCATGTCGGCGGGGCCCAGCTTGCCTTCGCGCGCCTTCTTGGCCAGATCGGCCATCTCTTGACTGATCTGCAGGATGCCCTTCTGGTCGGCGTCCTTGATCACGGGCACGACCAGGCCGTTGGGCGTGTCGGCGGCAAAGCCGATGTGCCAGTAGTGCTTGTAAATCAGCGCGTCGCCGTCCAGCGAGCTGTTGAACTCGGGAAATTTCTTGAGCGCGGCCACACAGGCTTTGATGAGGAAAGCCAGCATCGTGACCTTGATGCCGCTTTTCTCGTGCTCCTTGTTGAGCTGCACCCGGAAGGCTTCCAGTTCGGTGATGTCGGCATCGTCGTGGTTGGTGACGGCCGGGATCATCACGGCATTGCGCATCAGGTTGGCACCGCTGATCTTCTTGATGCGGCCCAGCTCTTTGCGCTCGATGGGACCAAACTTGGCAAAGTCCACCTTGGGCCAGGGCAGCAGATCCAGCCCGACGCTGGTGCCGGCGGCAGGCGACGGCGCTTGGGCGGCTTGGGCCTGCGTCTGCAAGGTGCCCGCCATGACGGCTTTGGTGAAGGCCTGCACATCTTCCAGTGTGATGCGGCCCTTGGGCCCCGAGCCTTTGACCTCGGCCAGCGGTACGCCCAGTTCCCGGGCGAATTTGCGCACCGACGGGGAGG
Source organism: Tepidimonas sp. (assembly GCF_036825565.1). Taxonomy (GTDB): domain Bacteria; phylum Pseudomonadota; class Gammaproteobacteria; order Burkholderiales; family Burkholderiaceae_C; genus Tepidimonas. The sequence continues at coordinate 6,497 of NZ_DAISXZ010000002.1, forward strand.
CGTGCGGCAAACCAAGCACCGGGGCGGATGCGGGTTGGTGCGGCGCAACCGGCGACGGGGCAGCGGCAGGCGCCACCGTGGGCACCGGCGCTACGACCGGTGTGGGCGCTGGCGCGGGGGCAGGCACCGCAGTGGCCACCGGCGCGGCCACGGCAGGGGCAGCCACCGGCGCGGGAGCGGGCTCCGGGACGGCAGCGGCGGCGGCGCCTTCGGCCTCCAGCGTCAGCACCACCGAGCCCTCGCTGACCTTGTCGCCGAGTTGCACTTTCAGTTCTTTGACCACGCCGGCGTGACTGGAGGGGATCTCCATCGACGCCTTGTCGCTCTCCACCGTGATCAGCGACTGATCCACCGCCACCCGGTCACCGGGCTTGACCAGCAGTTCGATCACCGCCACGTCCTTGAAATCCCCGATGTCCGGGACCTTCACATCGATCACTGCCATTTCATCGTCTCCGGCCCATCAGGCGTACAGGGGGTTGAGCTTCTCGGTGTCGATGCCGTATTTGGCGATGGCCTCGGCCACCTTGGCTGCCGGCACGGTGCCTTCTTCGGCCAAGGCCTTGAGCGCGGCCACCACGATGTAGTGGCGGTTGACCTCGAAATGCTGGCGCAGCTTGCTGCGGAAGTCGCTGCGGCCAAAGCCGTCGGTGCCCAGCACCTTGTAGCTGCGCCCCTTGGGGATGAAGGCGCGGATCTGATCGGCATAGGCCTTCATGTAGTCGGTCGAGGCCACCACGGGGCCGGTGTGCTTGTCCAGCTGCTGGGTGACGAAGGGCACGCGCGGCGCCTCCGTCGGGTGCAGCAGGTTCCAGCGCTCGCAGTCCTGCCCCTCGCGGGCCAGTTCGTTGAAGCTCGGGCAGCTCCACACATTGGCGGCCACGCCCCAGTCTTTTTCCAACAGTTCCTGCGCAAACAGGCTTTCGCGCAGGATGGAGCCAGAGCCAAGCAACTGCACCCGCGGCGTGAGCTTCGCGCCTTCCTTGAACAGATACATCCCTTTGATGATCTGCTCCTCCGTGCCGGGGGTCAGGCCCGGCATGGCGTAGTTCTCGTTGAGCAGGGTGATGTAGAAGAACACGTTGTCCTGCTTTTCCACCATGCGCTTCAAGCCATGGTGGATGATGACCGCCACCTCGTGCGCGAAGGTGGGGTCATAGCTGATGCAGTTGGGAATGGTGCCCGCCAGGATATGGCTGTGACCGTCCTCGTGCTGCAGGCCCTCGCCATTGAGTGTGGTGCGCCCCGAGGTGCCACCCAGCAAGAAGCCGCGCGCTTGCATGTCGCCCGCCGCCCAGGCCAAATCCCCGATGCGCTGGAAGCCAAACATCGAGTAATAAATGTAGAACGGCACCATGATGCGGTTGTTGGTGCTGTACGACGTGGCGGCCGCGATCCAGCTGGCCATGCCGCCCGCCTCGTTGATGCCCTCTTGCAGAATCTGGCCGGCCTTGTCCTCGCGGTAGTACATCACCTGGTCTTTGTCCACAGGGGTGTAGAGCTGGCCCTTGGGGTTGTAGATGCCGATCTGGCGGAACAGCCCCTCCATGCCGAAGGTGCGGGCCTCGTCCACCAAAATGGGCACGACGCGCGGACCCAGGGCTTGGTCGCGCAGCAGCTGCGTCAAAAAGCGCACATAGGCCTGCGTGGTGGAGATTTCGCGCCCTTCGGGCGTGGGCTCCAGCACGGCCTTGAACGTTTCGAGCGACGGCACGGTGAACTGTTCATCGCTCTTGACCCGGCGCTTGGGCAAATAGCCGCCCAGCGCCTTGCGCCGCTCGTGCAGGTACTTCATCTCCGGCGTGTCGTCGGCCGGCTTGTAGAACGGGATCTTGGGCAGCTCGCTGTCCGGAATGGGAATGTTGAAGCGGTCGCGGAAGTAACGGATGTCCTCATCCGACAGTTTCTTGGTTTGGTGCGCGGTGTTCTTGCCCTCACCGGCGCGCCCCATACCGTAGCCCTTGACGGTCTTGACCAGTAGCACGGTCGGCTGGCCGGTGGTGTTGTAGTGCGCGCGGTGGAAGGCGGCGTACACCTTTTGCGCATCGTGGCCGCCGCGGCGCAGCGCCCAGATGTCCTCGTCGCTCATCTTGGCCACGAGCTCCAACGCCTTGGGATGGCGGCCAAAAAAGTTCTTGCGCACGAAGGCGCCATCGTTGGCTTTGAACGCCTGATAGTCGCCGTCGAGCGTGTCGAGCATGATCTTGCGCAGCACGCCGTCCTTGTCCCGCGCCAGCAGCGGGTCCCAGTTGCTGCCCCACAGCAGCTTGATCACATTCCAACCGGCGCCACGGAACTCGCCCTCCAGTTCCTGGATGATCTTGCCGTTGCCTCGCACCGGGCCGTCGAGCCGCTGCAGGTTGCAGTTGACGACGAAGATCAGGTTGTCCAGCCCCTCGCGCGCCGCCAGGCCGATGGCGCCCAGGCTCTCGGGCTCGTCCATTTCGCCGTCGCCGCAGAACACCCACACCTTGCGCTGGCTGGTGTCGGCAATGCCACGCGCGTGCAGATACTTCAGAAAGCGCGCCTGATAGATGGCCATCAGCGGCCCCAGCCCCATCGACACGGTGGGGAACTGCCAGAACTCCGGCATCAGCTTGGGGTGAGGGTAACTGGACAGTCCCTTGCCATCCACTTCTTGGCGGAAGTTCAGTAACTGATCTTCGGTCAGGCGGCCCTCCATGAAGGCACGGGCGTAGATGCCCGGGGCGCTGTGACCCTGGATGTAAATCAGATCGCCGCCGTGCGTGCCCCCCTGGTCGGTGTCGTCGGCGTGCCAAAAGTGGTTGAAGCCGCAGGCAAACATGTGCGCCAGCGACTGGAAGGAGCTGATGTGCCCGCCCAGGTCGCCGCCGTCGGGCGGGTCGAGCCGGTTGGCCTTGACCACCATGGCCATCGCGTTCCAACGCATGTAGGCGCGCAGACGGCCTTCGATTTCCAGGTTGCCGGGGCTGCGCTCCTCCTCATCCGGCTCGATGGTGTTGACGTAGCCGGTGGTGGCGGAAAACGGCAGGTCGATGCTGTGCTCGCGCGCTTCTTCGAGCAACTGTTCCAGCAGAAAGTGCGCGCGCTCGGGGCCCGAACGTTCGATGACGGCATCCAGGGCGTCGAGCCACTCGCGCGTCTCTTGCGGATCGGCGTCGGGGGCTACGAGCGGGGAAATCGGTGTGGTGGTTTGGGACATGGTGTCATCTCCTCGTTGGCACGAAAAAGGTACGGCGAAGGCGCTTTCGTGTCCACGAAGTTTCGCACGAAATCGGCCAATTTCCAAACTACGGTTATGCGTTTCACATCGCGAATTTTTGAAAGGTGACGGCATGGCGACGCTGCGGGTTTGCCCTAAACTGCCGGCATGGCCAGCCCGACATCCGACGCCCACGCCCCGCGCGGCCCCCGCTGGTGGGTGGCGCCGCGCCACTGGTGGCGCCAGTGGTGGGACCGGCTGCCGCCCAGCCGGCAGGACCGGCTCGCCGTCCTGGGGCCGCTGCTGTCCGTCCTGCTGTTTCTGACGGCGATCTTTTCGGCTCTGGCCTACTTCACCGATCAGGAGGCCAACCGCGAGCAGGAAGCCGTGATGCGCGACACCGAGTACGCGCAACAGCGTCTGCGCCTGCGCTTGCTGGAGCGGCAGGAACAGCTCATGCGCCTGGCGCGCGACATCGCCAACCGCTCGGTCGAGGAGACGGAGTTCGTCTTTCAGGCCGAGGCGTTGGTGATGCAAAACCCCGAACTGCTGTCGGTGCACTGGATCGGCCCGTTCCGGGAGGTGGTGACGGGCTACGCCTCGCCCAGCACGCCGGCGCACGCGCAGCGCCGCGCGGGCGATCTGCTGCCGCCCAACAGCACCGATGGCGCGTTCGAGCTGGCCCGCGACCTGCACCAACCGATCTACTCACGCCCCCTGCGCTGGCCCGACAGCGGCAGTACCATCGTGCTGCTGGTGCCCTTCGAAGACCGGCGCCGCTTTGGCGGCGCGGTGTTGGCGGAATATTCCGTCGAGGGGCTGCTGCGCTATGGCGTGCCGGCCGAGGTGCTGGCGCGCTACGCCGTCACGTTCGTCGGCGAAGACGGTACCTTGCACGCGGGCACGCCGCTCAAGCCCATCAAGACCCCGCTGTCGCGCCTGCCCTGGGCGGCGCAGGCACAGCGGCACGAACTGCCGATTTCTCCCATCGGCAACAGCCTGCTGGTGCGCGCCGAAGGCCTGCGCGCCGACCGTGACGCGGGCAGCGAAGCGTTTTTCTGGATCGTCGGCGCGATGAGCGTGGCGACGATCTGGATGCTGCTGGGCAATATGCGCCACACGCGCCGGCGCCTGCAAGCCCAGCGCGCGCTGGTGGCAGAGACCAACTTCCGCCGGGCCATGGAAAACTCCATGCTTACCGGGATGCGCGCTCTGGACATGGAGGGCCGCATCACCTATGTCAACCGCGCCTTCTGCAACATGACAGGCTGGAGCGAGGCCGAGCTGATCGGGACCACCGCCCCCTTCCCTTACTGGCCCGAAGCGGAACACGACACCCTGATGGCCCGCCTGCAGGACGAGATCGCCGGCCGCAACGCCCCGGGCGGCTTCGAGGTGCCCGTCAAGCGCAAAAACGGCAGCATCTTCTACGCGCGCATGTACGTCTCGCCGCTGGTCGACGCGCAGGGGCGGCAGACGGGCTGGATGACGTCGATGACCGACATCACCGAGCCCAAGCGCATCCGCGAAGAGCTGACGGCCTCGTACGACCGCTTTGCGACCGTGCTGGACAGCCTGGACGAGGCCATCTCGGTCGCGCCGCTGCACAGCAGCGAACTGCTGTTTGCCAACCACATGTACCAGCGCTGGTTTGGTCAGGGCGCGGCGGGCCACGAACGGATGCTGGAGCTGTGCGCTTCCGTCCCGGTGCTGCCGCCGCAGGACCACACCGACCACGTGGACAGTCTGGTCGGCCTGCCCGCCGATGCGCTGGTGGAGGCCATCGCCGAGCACACGCAGATCCTGGTGCCGGAGTTGGGCAAGTGGCTGGAGGTGCGCACCCGCTACCTGACCTGGGTGGACGGGCGGCTGGTGCAGATGCTGATCGCCAGCGACATCACCGCGCGCCGCCATGCGGAAGAACAAGCCGCCTTGCAAGCCGAGCGCGCAGAGACCGCCAGCCGCCTGATCACGATGGGCGAGATGGCCTCCAGCGTCGCGCACGAACTCAATCAGCCGCTGACCGCCATCAGCAACTACGCCAGCGGCATGATCAGCCGGCTGCAAAAAGGCCAAATGGGCCCCGAGGATCTGCTCGGCACGCTGGAAAAGACGGTGCGGCAGGCACAGCGTGCGGGCAACATCATTCAGCGCATCCGCGCCTTCGTCAAAAAAAGCGAGCCCAACCCGACGCTGTCCGACGTCGCGCAAATGGTGGCCAACGCCACTGAGCTGGCCGACATCGAGCTGCGCCGCCACATGGTGCGCCTCAACATCTACGTCGCGGCGCGCCTGCCGCGTTTGATGGTGGACCCCATTCTGATCGAACAGGTGCTGATCAACCTGCTGAAAAACGCGGGCGAGTCCATCCAGCATGCCCAGCGGCCGCCCGGCCAACGCCATGTGGAGTTGCAGGTCGTGCCGCGCACCGTCGAGGGCCGCGACGTGGTGGCGTTCACCGTCCGCGACAGCGGCAGCGGCATTCCGCAAGACCGCCTCGACCGCATCTTCGAAGCTTTCTACAGCACCAAGGCCGAAGGCATGGGCATCGGCCTGAAGCTGTGCCGCTCGATCATCGAATCCCACCACGGCCGGCTGCATGCGCGCAACCTCTACAATGGCAGCGAGGTCGCGGGCTGCGAGTTCACCTTCTGGATCCCGGTGTCGCCCCAGGACGCCGCGGAGTCCCGTGTTCATCCATCCTCTGTCAACGAAGCGCAGACGCCCGAAGGACAACGATGAGCTTGATCCCCAAACGCGGAACCGTGTACGTGGTTGACGACGACGAAGCCGTGCGCGACTCGCTGCAATGGCTGCTGGAGGGCAAGGAGTACCGGGTGCGATGTTTCGAGTCGGCCGAGGCGTTCCTGGCGCGTTACGACCCGCGCGAAGTCGCCTGCCTGATCGCCGACATCCGCATGGGCGGCATGAGCGGCATGGAACTGCAGGACCGGCTGCTGGAGCGTCACTCGCCGCTGCCGATCTGCTTCATCACCGGCCACGGCGATGTGCCGATGGCGGTGGAGTCCATGAAGAAAGGCGCGCTGGACTTCATCCAGAAGCCCTTTGACGAAAGCCAGCTCGTGGCACTGGTCGAGAAAATGCTCGACGTCGCGCGCGAGACGTTTGCCGTGCACCAGCAGGCCGCCACGCGCGAGGCGTTGCTGGCCAAGCTGACGACGCGCGAATCGCAAGTGCTCGAGCGCATCGTCGCCGGGCGGCTCAACAAGCAAATCGCCGACGACCTCGGCATCAGCATCAAAACGGTGGAGGCGCACCGCGCCAACATCATGGAAAAGCTCGGCGCCAACACCGTGGCCGATCTGCTCAAGATCGCGCTGGCGCCGATTCCCCCCTCCAAAGTCTGACCCCCTCATGACTGCCCAACTGATCGACGGCGTGGCGCTGGCGCGCCACTGGCGCCAGCGCGTGGCCGAACGCGCCGCCGCGCTGGCGGCCCGCGGCCACCGGCCGGGCCTTGCGGTGATCCTGGTCGGCGACGACCCCGCCAGCCAGGTCTACGTGCGCAACAAGGTCAAGGCCTGCGGCGAGGCCGGCATCCACTCGTTGCTGGAAACCTACCCCGCCACCCTGACCGAAGACGAACTGCTGGCGCGCATCGCCGCGCTCAACGCCGACCCTGCCATCCACGGCATCCTGGTGCAACTACCGCTGCCGGCGCATCTGAACGCCCAACGCGTCATCGAGGCCATCGCACCGGAGAAGGACGTCGATGGCTTTCACGTCGCCAACGCCGGGGCGCTGCTGGTCGGCCAACCCGCCTTCCGGCCGTGCACGCCCTACGGCTGTATGAAGATGCTGGAGCACATCGGCCGCACCGACCTGCGCGGTCAGCACGCCATCGTGGTGGGCCGCAGCAACATCGTCGGCAAGCCGATGGCGCTGCTGCTGCTGCAGGCCGGCGCCACGGTGACGATCTGCCACAGCGGCACCGCCGACCTGGCCCACCACACGCGCCAGGCCGATGTCCTGGTCGCGGCGGTGGGCAAGCCGCGCATGATCGGCGCCGACATGGTCAAGCCCGGTGCCGTCGTGCTCGACGTCGGCATCAACCGGCTACCCGACGGCAAACTGTGCGGCGACGTCGACTTCGACGCCGTGCGCGAGGTGGCCGGCTGGATCACCCCGGTGCCCGGCGGTGTGGGGCCGATGACGATTGCGATGCTGCTGCTGAATACGGTCGAGGCAGCGCAACGCACGGTTGGCAGACCCCCTTCAGCCGTTGGCGCCTCAGCGACCGTCCGACCCTGAGGCGTGTTGGCCCCGCCCGGCCAGCCACCACAGGCTGCGCAGTGCGCACAGCCACTGCAGCGCCACCAGCACCGTGCCCAAACCGTGCCACAGCGCCAGATTGGCGCCGGTCTGGCGGGCGGTGAGGATACGCTGGGCGACGCCAAACTCCTGCACCAAGCCGGCGAGCGCCCCGAGCAGCAGCCACGGCAACAGCGCCCAGCTCGCATCCCCGGCTTGCCCGCGGCCACGCTGCGCACGCCCCCACAGCAGCAGCGCCAACGCCGCAGCGACGCTCACCCACGACTGCACCTGAAACAGCCGCGCGGCCATGCCACCGGCCACCGCCGGGTTGTAGAAGTGCGAAAACAGCAGCGGCACGGCGACGAAGCTCCACGCCGTCACCGCGCCCCACCACAGCGCCGCCACCAGCAGCGGCCAGCGCTGCGTCCAGGCTGACCAGATTGGCCCGAGGGCTCGCACCGGCTGCGCCCTCACTCGTAGCGCACGGCCACGATCTCGTAGCGGCGCACGCCGTTGGGCGCCTGCACCTCGGCGATGTCGCCCTCCTCCTTGCCGATCAGCGCACGCGCGATCGGGCTGGAGACGTTGATCAGCCCGAGCTTGAGGTCGGCCTCGTCCTCGCCGACGATCTGGTAGGTGACGGTCTCACCGGTGGCCTCATCCTCCAGCTCGACGGTGGCGCCGAACACCACTTTACCGCCGGCGTCGAGCTGCGCCGGGTCGATGATCTGGGCCGCGGCGAGCTTGCCCTCGATCTCCTTGATGCGGCCTTCGATGAAGCCCTGGCGGTCCTTGGCGGCGTCGTATTCAGCGTTCTCGCTCAGGTCACCCTGCGCACGCGCCTCGGCGATGGCCTGGATGACGGCGGGGCGCTCGACAGTCTTCAGGCGGTGCAGCTCCTCCTTGAGCTTGTCGGCACCGCGCTTGGTCAGCGGAATGGTGGGCATGGAAGCAATCCTTGTCGCACAAAAGCAAACCGCCGAGCGTTGCCGTTCGGCGGTGTCGTATCGCTTGTAATGATAACCGGTTTACCGCGCAACCACCCAGCCGGACACGCCGCCCGGCGGGTGGTCGGTGGTCACCGCATCACACCAGTTGGGCGTGCAGCTCCGCCAGCGCGTACACCGGCAGGTCGTCCATCACCTTCATGCCCTCCACCGCGGCCTCGGCGCCGAAGATCGTCGTGAAGGTGGTCACGCGGTGGGCCAGCGACGCCACGCGGATGTAGCGCGAATCGGCGATGGCGTTGCGGCGTTCCTCCACCGTGTTGATGACCATGGCGATCTCGCCGTTTTTGATCATGTCGACGATGTTGGGCCGGCCCTCGGTGACCTTGTTGACCACGGCGCACGGCACGCCGGCGGCCTGGATCGCCGCGGCGGTGCCGCGCGTGGCCACGAGCTCGAAGCCCATCGCCGCCAGATCGCGCGCGATCGGCACCACGCGCGCCTTGTCGCCGGGCTTGACCGACAGGAAGATCTTGCGCACCGCGTCGGTGGGCCGCGGCAGGCGCACGCCGGCGCCGAGCTGGCTCTTGACGAACGCCTCGCCGAAGCTGCGGCCCACGCCCATCACCTCGCCGGTGGACTTCATCTCCGGCCCCAGGATGGTGTCCACGCCCGGGAACTTGACGAACGGAAAGACCGCCTCCTTGACGCTGAAGTACGGCGGGGTGACCTCGCGCGTGACCCCTTGTTCGGCCAGCGTCCTGCCGGCCATGCAACGCGCCGCGACCTTGGCCAGCGGGATGCTGGTGGCCTTGGAGACGAACGGCACGGTGCGGCTGGCGCGCGGGTTGACCTCCAGCACATAGATCACGTCGCGCTTGGCGCCGCCGTCCTCCACCTCCTGAATCGCGAACTGCACATTCATCAGGCCGACAACCTGCAGCGCCTCGGCCAGCGCCGCGGTCTGGCGCTTGATCTCGGCCACGGTGGCCGACGCCAGGTAATACGGCGGCAGCGAGCAGGCCGAGTCGCCGGAGTGCACGCCCGCCTGCTCGATGTGCTCCATCACGCCGCCAATCAGCACCTGGCCGCTCGCGTCGCGGATGCAGTCGACGTCGCACTCGATGGCGTCGTTGAGGAAGCGGTCCAGCAGCACCGGCGAGTCGTTGCTGACCTTGACCGCCTCACGCATGTAACGCTCCAGATCGCGCGGCTCGTGCACGATCTCCATCGCGCGCCCGCCCAGCACGTAGCTCGGCCGCACGACGAGCGGGTAGCCCAGCTCGGCGGCCTTCTCCATCGCCTCGGCCTCGGCGCGCGCAGTGGCGTTGGGCGGCTGCTTCAGGCCAAACCGGTGCAGCATCTGCTGGAAGCGCTCGCGGTCCTCGGCGGCGTCGATCATGTCGGGCGAGGTGCCGATGATCGGCACGCCAGCACGCTCCAGCCCCAGCGCCAGCTTCAGCGGCGTCTGGCCGCCGTACTGCACGATGACGCCCTCGGGCTGCTCCACCGCGACAATCTCCAGTACGTCCTCCAGCGTCAGCGGCTCGAAGTAGAGCCGGTCGCTGGTGTCGTAGTCGGTGGAGACGGTCTCCGGGTTGCAGTTGACCATGATGGTCTCGAAGCCGTCCTCGCGCAAGGCCAGCGCCGCGTGCACGCAGCAGTAATCGAACTCGATGCCCTGGCCGATGCGGTTGGGGCCGCCGCCGAGCACGATGATCTTGCGCCGATCGCTCGGCGCGGCCTCGCACTCCTGCTCGTAGGTGGAGTAGAGGTAGGCGGTGTGGCTGGCGAACTCGGCCGCGCAGGTGTCGACGCGCTTGTACACCGGCCGCACGCCCAGCGCGTGGCGGCGCGCGCGCACCTCGCCTTCGGTGGTGGCCAGCAACTTGGCCAGCCGCCGGTCCGAGAAGCCCTTGCGCTTGAGCGTGCGCAGCGTCGCGGCGTCCAGCGCCTCCAGCGCCCGCGCGCCGTGCTGCGCCGTGTGGCGGTCCAGCGCCAGCTCGATCTGCACGATCTCCTGGATCTGCACCAGGAACCACTTGTCGATCTTGGTGAAGTGGTGCACTTCCTCCAGCGACCAGCCCGCCGCGAACGCATCGCCGACGTACCAGATGCGCTCCGGCCCCGGCTCGCCGAGCTCGCGCTCCAGCGTCTCGCGGTCCTGGGTCTTTTCGTTCATGCCGTCGACGCCGACTTCCAGCCCGCGCAGCGCCTTTTGGAAGCTTTCCTGGAAGGTGCGGCCGATGGCCATCACCTCGCCGACCGACTTCATCTGCGTCGTCAGGCGGTCGTTGGCCTGCGGAAACTTCTCGAACGCAAAGCGCGGGATCTTGGTGACGACGTAGTCGATGGTCGGCTCGAACGACGCGGGCGTGGCCCCGCCGGTGATGTCGTTGCGCAGCTCGTCCAGCGTGTAGCCGACCGCGAGCTTGGCCGCCACCTTGGCGATCGGAAAACCGGTGGCCTTGGACGCCAGGGCGGACGAGCGGCTCACGCGCGGGTTCATCTCGATGACGATCATGCGCCCGTCGGCCGGGTTGATCGCGAACTGCACGTTGGAGCCGCCGGTGTCCACGCCGATTTCGCGCAGCACGGCGATGGAGGCATCGCGTATGCGCTGGTATTCCTTGTCGGTCAGCGTCTGCGCCGGCGCCACGGTGATCGAATCACCGGTGTGCACGCCCATCGGATCGAGGTTTTCGATCGAGCAGACGATGATGCAGTTGTCGGCCCGGTCGCGCACCACCTCCATCTCGAACTCTTTCCAGCCGACCAGCGATTCCTCGATCAGCAACTCCGAGGTCGGCGAGGCCTCCAGCCCGCGCTTGCAGATGGTCTCGAACTCCTCCGGGTTGTAGGCGATGCCGCCACCCGTGCCGCCGAGCGTGAAGCTGGGCCGGATCACCGCCGGAAAGCCCACCGTGCGCTGCACGGCCCAGGCCTCGTCCATGCTGTGCGCGATGCCCGAGCGCGCCGACTCCAGCCCGATGCGCGTCATCGCCTCCTTGAACTTCTGGCGGTCCTCGGCCTTGTCGATGGCTTCGGGGCGGGCGCCGATCAGCTCGCAGCCGTAGCGCGCCAGCACGCCGTGGCGCCACAGGTCCAGCGCGCAGTTGAGCGCGGTCTGGCCGCCCATGGTCGGCAGGATGGCATCCGGACGCTCCTTGGCGATGATTCTCTCGACCGTCTGCCAGGTGATCGGCTCGATGTAGACCGCATCCGCCGTGGCTGGATCGGTCATGATCGTCGCGGGGTTGCTGTTGATGAGGATGACGCGGTAGCCCTCCTCGCGCAGCGCCTTGCAGGCCTGCACGCCGGAGTAGTCGAATTCGCACGCCTGGCCGATGACGATGGGCCCGGCGCCGATGATGAGGATGCTATGAAGGTCGGTGCGCTTGGGCATGGAATCACTTTCCGGCAGCGGCCATCAGGGCCGTGAAGCGGTCGAACAGATAGGCGATGTCATGCGGGCCCGGGCTGGCCTCCGGGTGACCCTGGAAGCCGAACGCCGGGCGGTCGGTGCGCGCGATGCCCTGCAGCGTGCCGTCGAACAAGCTCACGTGCGTGGCGCGCAGCGTCGCGGGCAGGCTGGCCTCGTCGACCGCAAAACCGTGGTTCTGGCTCGTGATGCTGACGCGCCCGGTGTCGAGGTCCTTGACCGGGTGGTTGGCGCCGTGGTGGCCAAATTTCATCTTGAACGTGCGCGCGCCGCTGGCCAACGCCAGGATCTGGTGGCCTAGGCAGATGCCAAACGTCGGTACACCGCGCTCGATGACGGTGGCCGCGGCCGCGATCGCGTAGTCGCATGGCTCGGGGTCGCCGGGGCCATTGGAAAGGAATACGCCATCCGGGCGCAGCGCCAGCACCTCGGCCGCCGGGGTGCGCGCCGGCACCACGGTGACGCGGCAGCCGCGCTCGGCCAGCATGCGCAAGATGTTGCGCTTGACGCCGAAGTCGTAGGCGACGACGTGAAAGCGCGGCTGGGCCAGGCGCCCATAGCCGCGCGTGCCGTCCTCGCGCTGCAGCCGCCACTCGGTCTCGCTCCACTCATAGGGCTGCGCGGTGGTGACGGCCTGGGCCAGATCCAGCCCGGCCATGCTCGGCGCGCCACGCGCGGCAGCCACGGCCTCCGCACGCACGGTGTCGGTGAGGGTCTCGCCCTCGCGCAACGCAACGATGGCACCGTTTTGCGCGCCGTGCTCGCGCAGACGGCGCGTCAGCGCGCGCGTGTCCAGGCCCGCGATGGCGACGATGCCCTCGCGGCGCAGATAGTCGCCCAGGGACTGACCGGCGCGGAAGTTGGAATGGAGCTGGGGCAGGTCCTTGATGATCAGGCCAGCGGCCTGGACGGCGCCGGATTCGATGTCCTCGCCGTTGACCCCGACGTTTCCGATGTGCGGATACGTGAGGGTCACGATCTGCTGGCGGTAGCTGGGGTCGGTGAGGATTTCCTGATAACCGGTGAGGGCGGTGTTGAACACCACCTCACCCACGGTCTGGCCGGTCGAACCGATGGCCACACCTTCAAAGACCGTGCCGTCTGCGAGCGCAAGGATGGCGGGTGCAAGGACGGGAAACACGGACACTCTCCAGGAAGGTTTGGACGCACCCGCACCCACCTGGCCCCGTCCGCCGCAGCGCCCGGCGACCACGGGGCGGTCGGGAGGCTCGCAGGACAGTCACCGGGTGGACACGGACGGTCTGGGTAAACCTTGGAATTATAGCCCGCCAAACACCGCCGCCGCGCTAGCGTGCAGACAGATCGCAGCAGCGGCGGCCACGTTGAGCGACTCTTCGCCGCCGGGCTGGATGACCCGCACCGTCTGGGCGGCCTGCGCCATCAAGTCCGAACGAACACCCTGCCCTTCGTGGCCCAGCAACCAGGCGCACGGCCAGGGCAGGCGGGTCTCGTGCAACCAGTCCCCGTGGTGGGAACTGGTCGCGAGCAGCGGCACCTGCAAGTCGGCAAGGCAGGAGACATCCACCGCCTCCACCAGCGCGAGGCCGAAATGGGCCCCCATGCCGGCACGCAGCACCTTCGGCGACCACAGCGCCGCCGTACCGCGCAGCGCCACCACTTGGCGGAAGCCGAAGGCCGCCGCGCTGCGCAGGATGGAGCCGACGTTGCCCGGGTCCTGCAGCCGGTCCAACACCACGGTGGGTACGCCGGCCTGCACGGCCTGAGTGGGCGGCACGGGCGCCAGACAGCCGACGCGGGCGGACGACGACTCCAGCGGGCTGAGCTGCGCCATCAGCGCCTCGGTCAGCAGCCACACCGGCACATCGGGCGCCAGCGCCCCGGTCCGCTGCCACGTCTGCACCCACGCCAGGCCTGCGGGGCTGGCTACTACCGCCTCGGGCCGCCACCCGCGGGTCAGCAGGGCACGGCACAAATGGTCGCCTTCGACCCAGACGACGCCCTCGCGCCGGTAGGCGCCGCCATCCTGCACCAAGCGTCGCAGGCGTTTGACGCGCGGATTGTCGCGCGAGGCAATCGGCTCGGGTGGACGCTGCGGGGTCATGGGACGCCCCTGATGGTCGATGCGCGCAGCGCCTCGGCCACGGGCGCGAAGCTGCGCCGGTGCCACGGCGTGGGGCCATGCTGCCGCAAGGCGTGCAGGTGCTGCGCCGTGCCATAGCCGCGGTGCCGGTCGAAGCCGTATGCCGGGTGGGCAGCATGCGCCTCGTCCATCAGGCGATCGCGCGTCACCTTGGCCACGATCGAGGCAGCGGCAATGGCCGCCACGGTCGCATCGCCGCGCACCACGGCTTCGGCCCGCATCTCCAGCACCGGCAGCCGGTTGCCGTCCACCAGCACCAACGAGGGACGCAGCCGAAGCCCGGCCACCGCGCGCCGCATGGCCAGCAACGTCGCCTGCAGAATGTTCAACCGGTCGATCTCTTCCACACTGGCGGTACCGACCCCCAGGCACAGGGCGCGCGCCCGTATGGCGTCAAAAAGCGCCTCGCGCCGGGCGGCACTCAGGGTCTTGGAATCGGCCACGCCGTCGATCGGGTCCTGATCGTCCAGGATGACGGCAGCCGCCACGACGGGCCCGGCCAGCGACCCCCGGCCGGCCTCGTCCACGCCGGCCACCAGGCCCCCATCGCCCCAGTCGAAAGCGTATTGTTGGACTGCAGCCCGGCCATAGGCCAGCGGCACCCGGGCGCGGCGGTCGGGACGGGCAGATGTCGGACGAGACGTCGGGCCCGTCTTCATGGTGCCCCCCCGCGCTCGAGCAGCGGCGCGATCGCCTGCACCGCCAGCGCCGCGGTGTCGCGTCGCAGCTCGGCGTGCAGCGCGTCAAAGCGCGCCACCAGGCGCTCGCGCCGCGCGTGCGCGGCGGCGTCGTCGGCCAGCCACGCCAGCGTCGCCTCCGCCAGCGCCTGCGGGGTGGCCGCGTCCTGCAGCAGCTCCGGCACGACGAACTCCCCGCACAAGATGTTGGGCAGCCCGACCCACGGCTGGCGCATCTTGCGCCGCGTCAGCCACCACGACAGCGGATGCATGTGGTAAGCGATCACCATCGGGCGCTTGAACAGCGCCGCCTCCAGCGTCGCGGTGCCGCTGGCCACGAGCACGACGTCACAGGCGGCCAGCGCCGCGTGCGACTGCCCGCGCAGCACGGTGATCGCCGCGGCGTGGGGGCTCGCGGCCACCCGGGTGCGGATGAGCCCCTCCAGCGCCGGCACCGCCGGCAGCACGAAGCGCAGCCGCGGCCGCTCGGCACGCAGGATCGCCACCGCGGCCAGGAAGCGCGGCAGCAGATGGTCGATCTCGGCGCGGCGGCTGCCGGGCAGCAGCGCCACCAGCGGCTGCGCGTCGTCGATGCCCAGCGTCGCGCGCGCGCCGGCGCGGTCCGGCCGCAGCGGGATGACGCCGGCCAGCGGATGGCCGACGTAGGTGGCGGCGATGCCGTGCGGGGCCAGCAGCGCCGGCTCGAACGGAAAGATGCACAGCACATGGTCGCAGGCGCGGCGGATCAGCTCGACGCGCTCCGGGCGCCACGCCCAGACGGCCGGCGCCACGAAGTGCACCGTCGGGATGCCCGCCGCACGCAGGTCGGCCTCCAGCGCCAGGTTGAAGTCCGGCGCATCGACGCCGACGAACAGCGCCGGCGGCTCGGCCAGCAGCCGCGCGCGCAGGTGGCGGCGGATGCCGACGATCTCGCGGTAGTGGCGCAGCACCTCGACGTAGCCGCGCACCGCGAGCTTCTCGCTCGGCCACCAGGCGTCGAACCCCTGCGCCTGCAGCGCCGGGCCGCCGATGCCGGCGGCCCGCAGCTTGGGCCAGCGCGCGCGCAGCCCCTGCAGCAGCTGCGCCGCCAGCACGTCGCCCGAGGCCTCGCCCGCCACCAGCGCCAGCCGAGGCGCGGCGGCACCCGTGGCAGCATCCCGAGACGGGTGGCTCATTTCACCCCGCTGCCGTCAAGCCTCGCCGCGGCGCGCGCGCACGATGCCGCGCTGCGCATCGACGCCGGCCAGAAAGTCGCGCATCAGCGCCACGTCCGCCGCGGCCTCCGGGTGGGTCTGCGCCAGCGCCTCGATGCGCTCGACTGCCTGCACGAGCGTCAGCCCTTCGCGGTAGAGCGCTTTGTGCATGGCCTTGACCGCGGCGATGCGCTGCGCGGAAAACCCACGCCGGCGCAGCCCCTCGAAGTTCATCGAGCGCGCCTGCGCCGGCTGGCCCTGCGCCATCACGAACGGCGGCACGTCCGCAAACAGCAGCGCGCACATCGCCGTCATCGCGTGCGCGCCGATGCGCACGAACTGGTGCACGACCGTGAAGCCCCCCAGGATCGCCCAGTCGCCCACCTGCACGTGGCCCGCCAGCTGCGCGTTGTTGGCAAAGATCGTGTGGCTGCCGACCATGCAGTCGTGCGCCAGGTGGGTGTAGGCCATCATCCAGTTGTCGTCGCCCAGGCGCGTCACGCCCCCGCCCTGCACCGTGCCAACGTGGTAGGTGCTGTATTCGCGGATGGTGTTGCGCTCGCCGATGACGAGCTGGCACGGCTCGCCGCGGTATTTCTTGTCCTGGTTCGGCAGGCCGAGGCTGACGAACGGGTAGATGCGGTTGTCGCGCCCGATCGTCGTGTGGCCGTCGAGCACGCAGTGCGCGCCGACCGTCGTGCCGGCGCCGATGCGCACGTGCGGGCCGACGACGGTGTAGGGGCCGATCTCGACGTCGGCGTCGAGCTCGGCCTTCGGATCGACCAGCGCGGTCGGATGGATGCGGGCCATTGCGGGCTCGGTCGGCTTCAGCCGGCGATGCGGCGCATCGTGCACATCAGCTCGGCCTCGCAGGCCACTTGATCGCCGACACGCGCCACGCCCTTGAACTTGAAGATGCCGGCCTTCATGCGCTCCAGCGTCACATCCATGACGAGCTGGTCGCCCGGCTCCACCGGGCGCTTGAAGCGCGCGCCATCGATGCCGGCGAAGTAGTACACCGTTTGCTCGTCCGGCGTCACCCCCAGCGTGTCGAACGCCAGCAGCGCCGCCGTCTGCGCCAGCGCCTCCAGCATCAGCACGCCCGGAAATACCGGCCGGTGCGGAAAGTGCCCGGTGAACACCGGCTCGTTGATGGAGACGTTCTTCAACGCGCGGATCGAGGCGCCTTTGTGCAGCTCCAGCACCCGGTCCACCAGCAGGATCGGGTAGCGGTGCGGCAGTTGCTTGAGAATTTGGTGGATGTCCATCATGAGGTCGTGCGTCGTTCCAGAGCCTTGAGGCGCTCGCGCAGCGCGTGCAGCTGGCGCAGCGTCGCGGCGTTCTTCTCCCAGGCGCGATTGTCGTCGATCGGAAAGATGCCGCTGTACTGCCCCGGCCGCAGGATCGAGCGCATCACCACCGACGCCGCCGAGATGTGCACGTGATCAGCAAGCTCCAGGTGACCGAGCACGATGGCCCCGCCGCCCAGCGTGCAAAAAGCCCCGATGCGCGCCGAGCCGGCGATGCCGACGCAGCCGGCCATCGCGGTGTGGCGGCCCACGTGCACGTTGTGGCCGATCTGGATCAGGTTGTCGAGCTTGACGCCGTCTTCCAGCACCGTGTCGCCGAGCGCGCCGCGGTCGATGCAGCAGTTGGCGCCAATCTCCACGTCGTCGCCGATGCGCACGGCGCCGAGCTGCTCGATCTTCTCCCAGCGGCGCCCCGACCCGTCGGGCAGCGGCACCGGCGCGAAACCGAAGCCGTCGGCGCCGATCACCGTGCCGCCGTGCACCAGGCCGCGCGCGCCGATGCGGCAGTCGTAGCCGAGCACAACGTGGGCCCCGAGCCGCGTGCCAGCCCCGACGTGCGCGCGCGCCTGCACCACCGCATGCGCGCCGAGCTCCGCACCCTCCTCGACCACCGCGCCGTCCTCCACCACCGCGAAGGGGCCGAGCCGCGCCGTCGGATGCACGCGCGCGCCCTGCGCCACCCAGGCAGTGGGGTGAACACCGGCCGGCGCCGGCCGCGGCTGCACGTGCTGGCGCCACCATTGGGTCAACCGGGCGAAAGTCCCGTAGGGGTCTGGGCTCTCCCAGCACGCCCAGCCGCCTGCGGGCGGCTCGGCGCGGGCCAGCACATCGGCCACCAAATCGGGCGGCGCGATCACCACTCCGGCCCGCGACCCAGCCAGCGCCGCGCGGTAACGCGGATGGGCGACGAAGGCTACCGCGTCCTCCCCGGCCTCGGCCAGAGGCGCGATGCGCACCACGACCCGATCGCCCGCGCCATGCAAAACGCCGCCCAGGGCGGCGTGCAGGTCGGACAGGCGAGCGCTCACTTGGCGTTGTTCAGCCCCGAAATCACCTTGTCGGTGATGTCGTGGCGCGGGGCGATATAGACCGCTTCCTGCAGGATCAGGTCGTACTTTTCGGTCTCGGCGATCTGCTTGATCACACGGTTGGCGCGCTCGATGACCTGTTGCAGCTCTTCGTTGCGGCGCTGGGCGAGATCCTCTTGGAACTCACGCCGGCGACGTTGAAAGTCGCGGTCCAGTTCGGCGAGCTGGCGCTGGCGCGTCGCGCGCTGGGATTCGGACAGCGTCGGCGCGTCTTTTTCGAGTTTTTCGGTCGCCTGGCGCAACTGGTTGCCTAGGGCGTCGATCTCGCGCTCCCGGCGGGAGAACTCCTGCTCCAGGCGGGTTTGGGCGGCCTTGGCTGCGTTGGAATCGCGCAGAATGCGCTCGGTGCTCACGAAGCCGATCTTGAGATCCTGGGCCAGCGCCACGGTGGAGGCAGCGGCGACGGCTGCCGCCAACACCCAGCGGGCGCCCCAGGTCCGGGTCATGTGTTTCATCAGAAAGCGGTACCGATCGAGAATTGGACGGTTTGCGTCTTGTCGCCAGTCTGCTTGCGCAGCGGCTTGGCGAAGGCGATTCTAAGCGGGCCGACCGGCGAGATCCAGCTCACGCCGATGCCGGAGGAAGCGCGCAGATCGGACAGGGAGAACTTCTGATCCGGCGCATAGACGTTGCCGACATCGAAAAAGCCGAACATACGCAAGGTGCGGTCGTTACCCGCGCCAGGGAAGGGCGTGATCAGCTCGGTGTTGAGCAGCACCATCTTGTTGCCGCCCAGATAGGCCTTGTCGGTGCTGTTGGTCAGCGCGCTCTGCAGGCCCAGCGTGCCCTGTTCGAAGCCACGCACCGAGCCTAGCCCCCCGCCGTAGAAGTGCTTGAACAGCGGCACCGGCTTGCCGCCCAGGCCCTTGGCCCAGCCGGCCTCTGCATTGAAAGCCAGGGTGAACTTGCGGTTCAGCGGGATGTACTGCTGGTATTGGGCGCTGGCTTTGACGTAGCGGGTGTCGCCGGCGATGCCCAATTCGCCGTTGATGCGCTTGAGGGCGCCCTGGGTGGGCACGAGTGCACTGTCGCGTTCGTCGCGCGCCCAGCCCACCGTCAGCGGCACCGACAGCGGCGCGTCACCGAAGCGCGCGATGAAGTCGTTGTAGGCCTCCGGCATGCGGTTGCCTGGCTCGATCTTCGTCTGCTCGATGCCGATGCCGAAGAACACCGTGTCGGTCTCGGTGAACGGTACGCCGAAGCGGATGCTCGCGCCCGGCGTCACCAGGCGGTAGTCGCCCTCCTGGGCATCGAACGGACGGGTCGTGCGGTAGTACACATCCAGCGTGCGCGAGATGCCGTCCTCGGTAAAGTACGGGTTGGTCGTGCTGAGCACGAACTGCCGGTTGAATTTGCTGGTGTTGACGTTGAGCCCGAGGTAGTTGCCCGTGCCAAAGACGTTTTCCTGTTGGATGCCAGCGAGCAGCGAGAGCTTTTCGGCCTGCGAGTAGCCAGCGCCTACCGTGAGGTTGCCGGTCGGCTTTTCGGTCACCGTCAGGACGAGGTCCACCTGATCCGGCGCGCCCGGCACCTCTTGGGTGTCGATGCGCACGTCGGTGAAAAAGCCCAAGCGGTCCACCCGGTCGCGCGACAGGCGAATTTTGTCGCTGTCGTACCAGGACGATTCGAGCTGGCGAAACTCGCGCCGGATGACTTCGTCGCGGGTGCGGTTGTTGCCTTCGATTTGGATGCGGCGCACATAAGCGCGCCGCGACGGCTGGCCGCGCAGCACGAGGGCGACGCGGTTGCGCTCGCGGTCGATCTCGGGCACGGCCTCAACGCGTGCAAACGCATAGCCGAACGCCCCGTAGTAGTCGGTGAAGGCCTTGACGGTCTCGGCCACCTGCTCGGCGTTGTAGGCCTGCCCGGGCTGGATGCGGACGAGTGACCGGAACTCGGCTTCCTTGCCCAGGTAGTCCCCTTCCAGCCGCACGGCGGACACGGCGTAGCGCTGGCCTTCGGTGATGTTGATGGTAAGCGTCAGCGTGGACTTGTCCGGCGACAGCGCCACCTGGGTGGAGTCGATGTTGAACTCCAGGTAGCCGCGCGTCAGGTAGTACGACCGCAGCGACTCTAGATCGGCATTGAGCTTGGCGCGCGAGTAACGGTCGCTCTTGGTGTACCAGCTCAGCCACCCGCCGGTGTCGAGGTCGAACAGATCCAGCAGCGTCTTTTCCGGGAAGGCCTGCGCGCCGACGATGCGGATCTCGCGGATCTTGGTGACGGCGCCCTCGACGACATTGAAGTTGAGGTTGACGCGGTTGCGCTCGATCGGCGTGACGGTGGTGGTGACCTGCACCGCGTACATGCTGCGGTTGAGGTATTGGCGCTTGAGCTCCTGCTCGGCGCGGTCGGCCAGCGCCCGGTCGAACGGCCGCCCCTCGGTCAGCCCGATGTCGCGCAGCGCCTTGCGCAGCACCTCGTTGTCAAACTCCTTGACCCCCGTGAAGCTGACGTCGGCCACCGTCGGGCGCTCCTCGACGATGACGACCAGCACGTCGCCATCCACCTGCAGGCGCACATCCGAAAACAGCCCCAAACCGAACAGCGCGCGGATCGCCGCGGCGCCCTGCTCGTCCGAGTAGGTGTCGCCCACGCGGAAAGGCAGCGAAGCGAACACCGTACCGGGCTCGACCCGTTGCAGGCCTTCGACTCGAATGTCGCGGACGGTGAAGGGGTTGACGGCCCAGGCCGGCAGGGCGGTGGCCAGCGTCGCCAGCAGGACGCCGGCGCGCACGCGCCAGGAGCGCTCGTGAGAAGGTTTCATGCGGTGCGGGTCTGCCCGGGGTCAGCCGAGCAATCGGGCAAGATCGTTGAAGATGGCCAGCGACATCAGGGCGACGAGCAAGGCCACGCCCCCTCGCTGCAGCCGGTCCATCCACACCTCGGACAGCGGCCGGCCGGCCACCGCCTCCCAAAGATAATACATCAGGTGCCCCCCATCCAAGACGGGCAGCGGTAGCAGGTTGAGCACGCCCAGGCTGACGCTCACCAAGGCCAAAAACGTCAGAAACGGGATCCAGCCCAGGCTGGCGGACTGCCCGGCGTAGTCGGCAATCGTCAGGGGGCCGCTCAGGTTGCGCAGCGAGGCCTCGCCGATCAGCATCTTGCCCAGCATCTGCAACGACAGGATGGACACCTCCCAGGTGCGGCGCAGCCCCTCGCCCAGGGCGTCCACGACGCCGTGCTCGACCACCGTCATCGCAGGGGTCGCGCCGACCATGGCACCGACCCGGCCGACCCAGGCGTCGCCCTGCGGCTGCGGACGCGGCGTGACCACCACCTCCTGTACCGACCCGTCCCGCTCGACGCGCCAGCGCTGGGGCCGGGCCTGGCCGCGCTCGTCCACGGCGGCGCGGATGCGCGCGCGCAGTTGCTGGGCATCGACGATGGCCTCGCCATCGACCGCCAGCACGCGATCGCCCGCTCGCAGGCCCGCTGCGGCGGCCGCGCCATCCGGCATCACCTCGCCAAGTTGCGGTGCCGACCACGGGGCCACGATGCCGATGCGCTCGAACAGTTGGGCGTCGACATCGCGGACCTCCAGCGCGGACAGGGGCAGCGTGACCTCCCGCCCCGGGGACTGCGATCCGTCGCCGAGCCAAAGTCGCAGATCCTGCCCCTCCAACGCCGCCTGTGTCAGCCGCCAGCGCAATTCGTCGAAGGACCGCACCGGCTGCGGGGCCTGGTCGGCCGTCGCCGCAGCGCTCACCCATTCGCCGCCGCGGATGCCGGCCCGCTCGGCCAGCGAAGCCGCGGTCGGGCTGGCGAGCACGGGCTGCGCCTGCGGTATCCCCCACCACGCCACGAAGGCATAGAGCGCGACTGCCAACAACAAATTGGCGGCCGGCCCCGCCGCCACGATGGCTGCTCGGCGACGCAGCGGCTGCGCGTTGAAGGCCAGGTGCCGCTGCGCGGCCGCCACCGGCGCCTCCCGCTCGTCGAGCATGCGCACGTAGCCGCCCAGCGGCAGGGCCGCCACGACGAATTCGGTACCCCGGCGGTTGCGCCACGTCAACAGCGGCCGGCCCAAGCCGATCGAAAACCGCAGCACCGGCACCCCGCAGGCTACCGCCATGCGGTAGTGCCCCCACTCGTGAACGGCGATCAGGACGGCGATCGCGACCAGAAACGACAAAACGGTGATCATCGGGTGCCTTCCATGGGGTCGCGCGGGCGGTCAGGCACTCAGCCCCGCGCCAGCCCCCGAACGCGCTCGCCGGCCCGCGCCCGCGCCTCGCGGTCGATGGCCAGCAGATCGTCCAGCGACCCCGGTTTGGAGGGGACGAAGGCCTCCAGCGTTCCGCGGTTGACCGCGTGGATGTGGTCAAAGCGCAGCCGCCCGGACAAGAAGGCATCGACCGCCACCTCGTTGGCTGCATTGAGCACGGCGGTCGTGCCAATTGGGGCGCGCAACGCCTCCCAGGCCAGGAACAGGCCGGGAAAGCGCCGCGGGTCGGGCGGCTCGAAGGTCAACGCCCCCAGGGTCGCAAAATCGAGCGGCTCGGCCCCCGAGGCGATGCGCTCTGGCCAGCTCAGCCCGTAGGCGATGGGCACGCGCATGTCCGGTGTCCCAAGCTGCGCCACGACGGAGCGGTCCCGGTACTGAACCATCGAGTGCACCACGCTCTGCGGATGGATCACCACGTCGATCTGCTCCGGCGCAAAGCCGAACAGGTAGCGCGCCTCGATGACTTCCAACGCCTTGTTCATCATCGTCGCCGAATCGACCGAAATCTTGCGCCCCATGACCCAGTTGGGGTGGGCGCAGGCCTCCTGCGGCGTGACGGTGGCCAGCGTCGCAGGATCGCGCTGCCGAAACGGCCCGCCCGAGGCGGTCAGCACGATTTTCTCGACCCGCGCGGCCCAGGTCTCGGGGTCCTCGGGCAGGGCCTGGAAGATGGCGGAATGCTCGCTGTCGATGGGCAGCAAGCGTGCTCCGCCGGCGCGCACGGCGGCCAGAAATACCTCGCCGCCGACGACCAGCGCCTCTTTGTTGGCCAGCAGCAAGCGCTTGCCCGCATGGGCCGCCGCCAGACAGGGGGCAAGCCCCGCCGCGCCGACGATGGCCGCCATAACGGTATCCACCTCGGGGTGCGCGGCCAGCTCGGTCAGCCCGGCGGGCCCGCCCAGGGCCTGTGTGGGCAGGCCGCGTTGGCGCAGACCGGTCGCCAGTTCGTCACGCCGCGACGCGCCGATCACCGCCCAGCGGGGGCGGAAGCGTTCGCACAACGCCAGCAGCGCATCGACCTGCCGCTCGGCACTCAGGGCCACCACCTCGAAGCGATCCGGATGGCGGGCCACCACATCGAGCGTGCTGGTACCGATCGAGCCCGTCGCGCCGAGCACCGCGATGCGCTGGCGGGGGGACGAGGCCTCGGTGGGGATGACGGAGGTCATGCGGAACGATCCAAGGGGCCGAACACGAAGGACGTTGGGGGCGGATTGGGGTTGGAACGGGGTCGGGTCACGCCGCGCCCGCCAGCAGCGCCATCACCGCCGGCAACACCGGCAGCAGCGCATCGACGCGGTCGAGCACCCCCCCATGACCGGGCAGCAGCGCGCTGGAATCCTTGACCCCGGCGCTGCGCTTGACGAGCGATTCGAACAGATCTCCGGCGACGCTGGCGGCCGTCAACAGCAACAGCGCCGGAATCGCCACCACCATCCCCCGCTCAACCAGGATGGGGTACAGCGCCTGTGTCGCCGGCGCCCAAACGCCAGCCACGGCCGTCCAGGCGCAGGCCAGCACCAGGACGGCCAGCGTTCCGCTGACGACCCCCTCCCAGCTCTTGCCCGGACTGATGCGCGGGGCGAGTTTGCGCCGACCAAACGCCTTGCCGCCAAAGTACGCCGCGATGTCCGCCACCCACACCAGCAGCAGTGCACTCAGCAGCACACCCAGGCCGCGGGCGTGCAGGCTGACGAGCGCCCACCACGCGCCCGCCAGCGCCAACCAGCCGAAGGGCAGCCGCAGCGCAACGGGCCAACGCCCCCAGGCCTCCACCCCTTGCCGCAACGCCAGCACCAGCACGGCGGCCCACAGCGCGGTGATGCCCCACCAGACCATCGCCGGCCAGGGCGCATCGCCCCACGCCCCCCACGCCAACCCGAGCACGCCCATCAGCCCCAGACCGCTGACGAGGGCCCCCTTGGGGCCACAGCCGTTCAGCCGGGACCACTCCCATCCGGCCGCCCCCATCAACACGCCGGTGACGGCCGCAAACGGCAGCGGCCCGGCATACACCATCGCGGGCAACAGCACCAGCAGCAGCGCCACTGCCGTGATCACGCGTTGCAGCAACATGGGGCGTCTTGTCGTGCCGTGCGGGTGGCCAGACCTCAGGCCGCGCGCGAAGCCTGCACCTGCTCAGGGGTGCGCCCAAAGCGCCGCTGGCGCTGCGCATACGCCGCCAAGGCGCGGTCGTACTCCGGCTCGTCAAAGTCGGGCCAGAGGCGGTCGGTGAAAAACAGCTCGCTGTAGGCGATCTGCCAGAGCAGAAAATTGCTGATGCGCTGCTCCCCCCCCGTGCGGATCACCAAATCCGGATCCGGCACATGGGCCAAGGCCAGGTTTGCCGACAGGGAGGATTCCGTGATCGGCTCGCCGTGCGCTGCCAGCACCTGCGCGGCCTGCACGATGTCCCACCGCCCACCGTAGTTGAAGCACACATTGAGCACCAGCCGATCGTTGCCGGCCGTGCGGCGCTCGGCCTCGGCGATACCGTCCACCAACGCGGAAGGCAGCCCTTCGGGCGAACCGGGCACATGCAGCCGCACCCCGGCCTCTTCCAACCGGGGAACCTCATCCATCAGGGCCTGGACCATCAGGCGCAGAATCGCGCCGACCTCGTCCTGGGGACGATTCCAGTTTTCCGACGAGAACGCGAACACCGTCAGCACCCGGACACCGCGCTGCACGCTCCAGCCGATGACGCGGCGCAGCGTCCCCATACCCGCGCGGTGTCCGGCCACGCGGGGCAGCAGCCGCTGGCGTGCCCAGCGGCCATTGCCGTCCATGACGATGGCCACGTGGTGCGGCACCCGACCCGCGACGTCGGGGACGGCGCCAGGGGCCGCATCGGGGGTGACGGACATGCAGCCCGCCTCAGATGGCCATGATGTCGGCTTCCTTGGCCGCCACCATCTTGTCGACCTCGGCGATCATGCGGTCGGTCAGCTTTTGGATGTCGTCCTGTGCGCGGCGCTCGTCGTCCTCGGAGGCGAGCTTGTCCTTGACCAGACGCTTGACGTGCTCGTTGGCGTCGCGGCGCAGGTTGCGGATCGCCACCTTGGCGTGCTCGCCCTCGGCCTTGACGACCTTGGTCAGCTCGCGGCGGCGCTCCTCGGTCATCGGCGGGATCGGCACGCGGATCAGGTCGCCGTGCGAGGCGGGATTGAGCCCCAGGTCGGACTCGCGGATCGCCTTCTCGATCTTGGCGCCCATCCCCTTTTCCCACGGCGCCACGCCGATGGTGCGCGCATCCAGCAGCGACAGGTTGGCCACCTGGCTGATCGGCAGCATGCTGCCGTAATACTCGACCTGCACGGTGTCCAGCAACGCCGGGTTGGCGCGACCGGTGCGCACCTTGGCCAGGCCGCTGCGCAGCGCCTCCAGCGACTGCTGCATCTTTTGTTCGGCGGTTTTCTTGATGTCGGGGATGCTGCTCATCGAATGGCCTCTCGTTGTCTCAAACGTGCACCAGCGTGCCCTCGTCCTCGCCCTGCACCACGCGCTTGAGCGCGCCGGGCTTGAAGATCGAGAACACGCGCACCGGCAGGTTCTGGTCGCGGCACAGCGCAAAGGCCGTCGCGTCCATCACCTGCAGTTGGCGCACCATGGCTTCGTCGAAGCTGATGCGCTGGTAGCGGGTGGCGTTCGGGTCTTTTTTGGGGTCGGCGGTGTAGACACCGTCCACCTTGGTGGCCTTGAGCACGATCTCGGCGCCGATTTCGGCGCCGCGCAGGGCCGCGGCGGTGTCGGTGGTGAAGAAGGGGTTGCCGGTGCCGGCGGCGAAGACCACCACCTTGCCCTCTTCCAGATACTGCAGCGCCTTGGGACGCACATAGGGCTCGACCACCTGGTCGATCGCGATGGCCGACATGACGCGCGCCTTGGTGCCGCTGCGATCCAGCGCGTCGCCAATGGCCAGCGCATTCATGACCGTGGCCAGCATGCCCATGTAATCGGCCGTGGCACGGTGCATGCCCACCGCCCCGCCGGCGACGCCGCGGAACAGGTTGCCACCGCCGATCACGATGGCCACCTGCACGCCCAGGCGGCTGACCTCGGTGACCTCGGCTACGATGCGCTCGATCGTTCCGCGGTGGATGCCGAAGGCCTCATCGCCCATCAGGGCTTCACCGGAGAGCTTGAGGAGGATGCGCTGCAAAGCGGGCATGGCGGGTCTCGTTACCTTTTGAGAATTGTACGGGGGACAGGGTACCGGGGACGGGTTGCGACGAGGCAGGCTGCAAAAACGGCCGACCCCTGGGCAGGAGCCGGCCGTCTGGAAAGGGGAAACGTTGGTCAGGCCTTTTGCGCCGCGGCGACCTGGGCCGCCACTTCGGCCGCGAAGTCGTCCTGCTTCTTCTCGATGCCCTCACCCACCACGTACAGCGTGAAGGCCTTGACGGCGGTGTTGGTGCCCTTGAGGTACTGGGCCACGGTCTGCTTGCCATCGGCGGCCTTGACGAACACCTGATCCAGCAGGGACACTTCCTTGAGGTACTTCTGGACGGCGCCCTCCACCATCTTGGCGATGATGTCGGCGGGCTTGCCCGACTCGGCGGCCTTTTGTTCGGCGATCGAGCGCTCCTTGGCCACCAGCTCGGCCGGCACGTCGGCCGACGAGGTCGCCACCGGCTTCATCGCGGCGATGTGCATGGCCACGTCTTTGGCCGCCACGGCATCGCCGTCGAACTCGACCATCACACCGATGCGCACACCGTGCAGGTAGGCGGCCAGTTGACCGCCGCCGGCGTAGCGCTTGAAGCGGCGGATCGTCATGTTCTCGCCGATCTTGCCGATGAGACCCTTGCGCACGTCCTCGACGGTCGGCCCAAATCCTTCCATCGACAACGGCAGGGCGGACAGCGCCGCCACGTCGGCCGGATCGTTCTCGGCCACCAGCTTGGCCAGCGCCGCGCAGAAGCCGGCGAACAGCTCGTTCTTGGACACGAAGTCTGTCTCGCAGTTGACCTCGATCAGCGCGCCGGTGTTGCCAGCGATGTGCGAGGCGACCACGCCTTCGGCGGTGATGCGGCTGGCGGCCTTGCCGGCCTTGTTGCCCAGCTTGACGCGCAGGATTTCCTCGGCCTTCTCCATGTTGCCGTCGGCCTCGGTCAGGGCCTTCTTGCACTCCATCATTGGGGCGTCGGTCTTGGCGCGGAGTTCCGCGACCATGCTAGCGGTGATAGCTGCCATCGTATTGCTCCTGTGGGCGGCGCGCGCCGCCCGAATGTAATCTCGGGGATGTGTCCACACGGTGACAAAAAAGGGGCACGCAGCCCCTTCGTTCACCGCGCGGCTGCGGCTCAGGCTTCCTCGACCTCGACGAACTCGTCGTCACCGGCGCGCGCAGCCTGCACGGCGTTGTTCACGGCGGCGTTGCGGCCTTCCAGCACGGCATCGGCAATGCCGCGGGCATAGATGGCGACCGCCTTGGCGGAGTCGTCGTTGCCCGGGATCACGTAATCGATGCCTTCCGGCGAGTGGTTGGTGTCCACCACGCCGATCACGGGGATGCCCAGCTTCTTGGCTTCGGCCACGGCGATCTTGTGGTAGCCGACGTCGATCACGAAGATCGCATCCGGCAGCGCCGTCATGTCCTGGATGCCGCCGATGTCCTTCTCGAGCTTTTCGATCTCGCGGTTGAACAGCAGTTGCTCTTTCTTGGACATGCTGTCCAGACCGGCTTCTTTTTGGGCCTGCATGTCCTTCAGGCGCTTGATGGAGGCCTTGACCGTCTTGAAGTTGGTCAGCATGCCGCCCAGCCAGCGCTGCTCGACGTACGGCATACCGGCGCGGCGCGCCTCGGCCGCCACCAGATCACGCGACTGGCGCTTGGTGCCCACCATCAGCACCGTGCCGCCATTGGCGGTGAGCTGACGCACAAATTTGCGGGCTTCCTCGAACAGCGGAACCGTCTTTTCGAGGTTGATGATGTGAATCTTGTTGCGATGGCCGAAAATGAAAGGGGCCATCTTGGGGTTCCAGAAGCGCGTCTGGTGCCCGAAGTGGACACCGGCTTCCAGCATTTCGCGCATGGAAATGGACATGATCGTCTTTCGTTCCTGAGGTTGGGTCTAAAGCCGGCCCGGATCGGCTGGCGGGATACCCCGCCACGACCGACACCTGGAAGGACCGTCTCGCGATTGGTTTTGCACACGTCCCCGGCGAGAGGCGCGATTTGCAAAACCTGAGGATTATAGCCCGACGCCGGGTCCGCCGCCCGACTGCTCTGTCAGACCCATCCCCCCTATACTGCGGGCGCATGGAGCGCATCGTACCCATCGGCGACGGCACCGAGGTCGCGGCGCCGGGCGCGGCCCGCCGCTGGCCGCTGTACGGCAGCGCCGCGTCGCGGGCGATCGAGCGGCAGGCCGCCGAGGGACTGCCCCCGCACGCGCTGATGCAACGCGCTGGCCAGGCGGTGACGCGGCTAGCGCGCGCTTGGCACCCCCACGCACGGCGCGTGCTGGTGGTCACGGGGGGCGGGAACAACGGCGGGGACGGGTGGCTGGCCGCCGCCCTGCTGCAGCGCCATCTGCGCGGCATCCCAGGCGCCAGCGTGCAGGTCTGGCCGCTGGGCCCCACCGCCCGAATGCCGGACGATGCCCGCTGGGCGTGGGCCGAGGCCCGCGCCGCCGGGGTCGACGTGATCGAAGCCCCCACCCCGCCGGCCACGCCGGCCACGCCGGCCGATTTGATCATCGACGCGGTCTTTGGCCTGGGGCTGTCGCGCCCCGTGGACGGCCCGGCGCGGGATGCCCTGCGCTGGTTGCACGGCTGCCCAGTGCCCACCCTGTGTGTGGACCTGCCCAGCGGGCTGGATGCGGATACCGGGCACTGGTGGATCGATGCGCCGCCGCAGCCCGGCGGGCCCCGCATCACCCTGTCGCTGCTGACGCTCAAATCCGGGTTGTTCACGGGGCTGGGCCGCGCTTGTGCGGGCGAGGCGATCTGGTTTGACGACCTGGGCGTGGCCCCGGCCCCGCAGCACGCCCCCGATGCCTGGCTGGCGACGCCCTCCCGCTGGCCCGATGTGCCGGCATTGCGCCGGGCGCACGCCAGCCACAAAGGCAGCCGGGGGGACGTCGTCGTGGTGGGCGGCCAGTTGCCGAGCGCCAGCGACGGCGTCGGCATGGCCGGTGCCGCAGTGCTGGCGGCGCGCGCCGCCTTGCGCGCGGGTGCTGGACGGGTGTACGTGGGGCTGCTGAATGGCGAAGCCACCCTGCCGCCGTGGGATGGCGGTCAACCCGCGCTGATGCTGCGCACCGCCCAGGCCGTGCTGGCATCCGCGCTGCCGGAGCAGGCGGTGGTGGTGGCCGGCTGCGGCGGCGGCGCATCGATGGCCGAGGTGCTGCCCGCGCTGCTGGCCCGCGCGCCGCGTCTGGTGCTCGACGCCGACGCGCTCAACGCCCTTGGCCCCGCGGCACGCGAGGGCGCCCGCAGCCCGGCGGCACCCGGCGACCCCTGGGCGCTTCGGCGTGCCGCGGGCTGGCGCACCGTCCTGACCCCCCACCCGCTGGAGGCCGCCCGTCTGCTCGGCACCGATGTGGCAGGCGTGCAGGCCGACCGATTGGGCGCGGCCCGGGCACTGGCGCACCGGCTCGGCGCCACGATCGTGCTCAAGGGCAGCGGGACGGTCATCGCCGCGCCGGACGGGGCCCCCATCGTCAATGCCAGTGGCGACGGCCTGCTGGCCAGCGCGGGCACCGGGGATGTGCTGGCGGGCCTGATCGGGGCCCGGCTGGCTCACGGTGACGCGAACGACCTGCCCGCCGCCATCGCCGAGGCGGTGGCCGCCCACGGCCGGCTGACCCAGCGCTGGACGGGCGCATGGCCCCCAACCGCCACCGATCTGCTCGACTGAACGACACCCGGAGACGCCACACCATGCCCATCGACGACCGTAACCTGCCCCGCTGCGAGGCCAACCATGTGCCGCTGACGCCGCTGTCATTCCTGGATCGCACGGCGGAGCTGTATCCCGATCGGCTGGCCATCGTGCACGGGCTGGGCGAGACGGCGCTGCGCCAGACCTGGAACGAGACGCGCATCCGCTGCCGCCGGCTGGCCAGCGCCCTGCGCCAAACCGGCATCGACCGCCAGGACACGGTGGCGGCCCTGCTGCCCAACACGCCGCCCATGGTCGAAGCCCACTTTGGCGTGCCGATGGCGGGCGCGGTGCTCAACACCCTCAACACCCGCCTGGACCCGGAAGCCATCGCCTTCATGCTCGACCACGGCGAGGCGCGCGCGGTGCTGGTCGACCCGGAGTTTGCCGCGCTGCTGGCGCGCGCCCTGCCCTTGCGCCAACGGAGCGATCCGCTGTTGGTGATCCAGACGCAGGACGCGGGGTTTGGCGCGCCGACGGCTGTACTGGAGGCCGTGGACTACGAGGCCTTCCTGGCCGGGGGCGACCCGGACTTTGCGGGGGTGGTGCCGCTCGACGAGTGGGATGCGATCGCCCTCAACTACACCAGCGGCACCACGGGCAACCCCAAGGGCGTGCTCTACCACCACCGGGGGGCGGCGCTCAATGCGCTGTCCAACATCCTGGAGTGGGACATGCCCAAGCACCCCGTCTATTTGTGGACGCTGCCGCTGTTTCACTGCAATGGCTGGTGCTTCCCCTGGACGCTGGCGGCGCGCGCAGGCGTCAACGTCTGCCTGCGCCGCGTGGAGGCGGCGACGGTATTCGACCTGATGCGGGCGCACGGCGTGACCCATTACTGCGGCGCACCGATCGTGCACGCCATGCTGGCCAACGCCCCCGAGGCGCTCAAAGCCGGGCTGCAGCGCGGCATCCGGGGCATGGTCGCCGCATCGGCGCCCCCGGCGGCCTTGCTGGAAGCGATGGAGAGCATGGGCATCGAGCTGACCCACGTGTACGGCCTGACCGAGGTGTATGGCCCCGCCACCGTCTGCGCACCGCAGGCGGGCTGGGCCGAGCTGCCCGTCGAGGAGCGGGCCCGCCTGAACGCGCGCCAAGGCGTGCGCTACCACCTGCAGCACGAGGCGCGC
Organism: Tepidimonas sp.; assembly: GCF_036825565.1. Lineage (GTDB taxonomy): Bacteria > Pseudomonadota > Gammaproteobacteria > Burkholderiales > Burkholderiaceae_C > Tepidimonas. The sequence continues at coordinate 37,987 of NZ_DAISXZ010000002.1, forward strand.
GTGCTCGATCCGGACACCCTGCAGCCCGTGCCCTGGGACGGTGAAACCATGGGCGAAATCATGTTCCGCGGCAACATCGTCATGAAGGGCTATCTCAAGAACCCGCAGGCGACGGCACAAGCCTTCGCGGGCGGCTGGTTCCACACGGGCGATCTGGCGGTGCAGTACCCGGACGGCTACATCAAGATCAAGGATCGCAGCAAGGACATCATCATCTCGGGCGGCGAGAATATCTCGTCCATCGAGGTGGAGGACGTGCTCTACCGCCACCCCGCGGTGCAGGCGGCGGCCGTCGTGGCCAAGCCCGATCCCCGCTGGGGCGAGACGCCCTGCGCTTTCGTCGAGCTCAAGGACGGCGCCGATGTCACGGCCGAGGCCATCATCGCGCACTGCCGAGCGCATCTGGCCGGCTTCAAGGTCCCGCGGGCAGTGGTGTTTGGCGAACTGCCCAAGACCAGCACCGGCAAGATCCAGAAATTCGAGCTGCGCAAGCGGGCCGGGTCGGTGCAGGCGATCGACGTCTGAACCCGGCCCCGCTCAGGGATCCGGCACCCTGGAGAGGCGGTTTGCCCTCCCCTCCCCCACGGACTGCGGGGCGGGGCTGCTTCTCCGCTCGCGCCGCCACGCCCAGGGGGGCTGCGGATCGGGTTGCGCCCACAACCCCAGCCGACTCGTGCGGGCCAGGGTTTCGGCCATCGCATAGCGCCAACGCTCGGTCAGGGGTTGTTCCCGCGCGTGGGCCGTGTAGTGCCAGGCCAGGCCCTGCTCCACGACCCACAGGGCAAGGTCCTGCGGCTGGGCCTCGCCGGGCAGCCACAGCACGGCCAGGGTGCGGCCATACCGGTCGCGGCCGCGGGGCTCCAGGGTTACCGCGCGGCCCAGCGCGCGTTCGCGGACGGCCTCGCGCGCCTGCGGGCCGTACGGCTGCTCCAGTTCCGGCGCATCGATGGTGGCCAGCCGCACCGCGTACACCCGGCCTCTGGCATCGCGCACGCGCACCGTGTCGCCGTCGTGCACCGACACCACCGTCACGGCGCGCGCGGCGGCTTCGGACGGCGGACCGGACGGCCCGGGGCCACCGCAGGCGGCCAGCCCCAGCGCGAAGGCCACCGCCAGCCACAGGCGCTTCGTCATAGCTGGGGCCGCAGTTCGAGCGCCGCCTCGTGCAGCAGCGGCAGCAGTTCCCGCTCCACGGCGCCGTCACGCAGGCGGCTCTGGGACAGCACGGCGTTGAGGGCGGCGACGGTGCGGCCCTGCATGTCGCGCAGGGGCACCGCGACGGCGTGCACGCCCAGCTCGTGCTCCTCGCTGCAGACGCAATGGTCTGCCTGCCGCACCTGCTGCAGGATGCGCCGCAACGCCTCCGGTTCGGTCACGGTGTAGGGGGTCAGGCGCGGCAGACTGCCGGTGGCTGCGGTGCGTTCGGCCAGCCGTTGCGCCAAGGCGGGCCGCGCCAGGGCCGCAAGCAGCACACGGCCGGTGGACGTGGCGTGGGCAGGCAGGCGCGCGCCCAGGTGCAGCCCATGCGCCGTCCAGCGTGCCCGGGCCCGGACCGCAGACGGATCCCCCAGCGACGCCCCTTGCCAGTCGCCGCCGCCCTCGGCCGGGGGCGCAACGCTGCGGGCCACGACGACCACCGCGTCGCCGTCGAGCACGGCCACCGAAAAGGACTCGCGCGCCTGCGCCGCCAGCCGGTTGAGCACCGGCTGCACCGCACGCGGCAGGCGCGCCGACGCCAGATAGCTGCCGGACAAGCGCAGCACCTTGGGCGAGAGCCAGAAGTAGTGCCCATCGGTCTCCAGATAACCCAGATGGGCCAGCGTGAGCAGATGGCGGCGGGCGGCCGCGCGCGTCAGGCCGACGCGCTGCGCGGCCAGGGTGGCGTTGAGGCGCTGGCGCTCGGTGTCGAAACTCTCCAGCACCGCCAGGCCCTTGGCCAGGCCGGCGATGTAGTCCGCAGCGGCGATGTCCATGGCGCAACCATACCCGATTCGCCCGCTGGATGCGGAATATTGCGCGGTGATCGCGCAACCCGCACGATCACCGCGCAATCGATGCACGGCAAGACCACGCGGGCCGTGCGCGGCCCCTAGCATGGCCGCGTCATCGATTCCTCGAGGAGACTCTCCCCATGCGCACCCAAGTCGTCATCGTCGGCGCCGGCCCGTCCGGGCTGCTGCTGGGCCAATTGCTGCACAAAGCCGGCATCGACAACGTCATTGTCGAGCGCCAAAGCGCCGACTATGTGCTCGGCCGCATCCGCGCCGGCGTGCTGGAGCAGGTGGCGGTGGACGTGCTCGACGAGGCCGGGGTTGGCCAACGCATGCACGCCGAGGGCCTGCCGCACGAAGGCTTCGATCTGCTGTTCAAAGGGGCGCGCCATCGCATCGACTTGGCGGGCCTGACCGGTGGCAGAAAGGCGCTGGTCTATGGCCAGACCGAGGTGACGCGCGACCTGATGGCCGCGCGCGCCGCCAGCGGACAGACCACTGTGTACGAGGCCGCCCACGTCGCCATCCACGGCTTCGACGGCGCACACCCCCATGTGACCTACGAAAAGAACGGGCAGACCCTGCGCATCGACGCCGACTTCATCGCCGGCTGCGACGGCTTTCACGGCGTGTGTCGCGCCAGCGTGCCGGGCAGCGCCATCACCGAGTACGAGAAGGTCTACCCCTTTGGCTGGCTGGGCCTGTTGTCCGACACGCCGCCGGTGCACGAGGAGCTGATCTACGTCAACAGCCCGCGTGGGTTTGCGCTGTGCTCCATGCGCAGCCGCACGCGCAGCCGCTACTACCTGCAGGTGCCGCTGTCGGACACGGTGGACAGTTGGTCGGACCAGGCGTTTTGGGACGAGCTGCGCCGCCGCCTCGACCCCGCCGCGGCCGAGACGCTGGTCACCGGCCCGTCGATCGAAAAGAGCATCGCCCCGCTGCGCAGCTTCGTCAGCGAGCCGATGCGCTTTGGCCGGCTGCTGCTGGCGGGCGACGCGGCCCACATCGTGCCGCCAACGGGGGCCAAGGGACTCAATCTTGCTGCCACCGACGTCAAGTACCTGGCCGATGCGCTGATCGAACATTTCCGGGAGCGCTCGGACACCGGAATCGACGGCTATTCGGAGCGCTGCCTCAAGCGCATTTGGCGCGCGGAGCGGTTCTCGTGGTGGTTCACCAGCCTGATGCACCGCTTTCCGGGTGAGGGCGAGATCGCGCAGAAATTCCAAGAAGCCGAGCTGGACTACCTGATCCACAGCGAGGCCGGCGCGCGCACCATCGCCGAAAACTACGTCGGTCTGCCGCTGGACTTTGGCTTGCGGCGCGCCTGACGCCCCACCGCCGCCGCGCCCCCGGGCGCGGATGCCCCTCCGGACTCGCCCCCCGTGACCCGTGGGGGCAAGCCAGTGTGCTGGGTCAGCAGCCGGCCTTTGGCCGGCTGGGAGGTGCGGCTCGGCGCCGCCTCCCGCAGCCGCCCCCCGGGCGGGGTGGAGTTGGCCCGCCGTGGGCTCTGATAGCCCCCGTCCGTCATGGGCTGGTAGCTGGGAACGAGGTGATGCTTGCCGTTGCCGATCAGGTCGGCGCGGCCCATGCGCTTGAGCGCCTCGCGCAGCAGCGGCCAGTTGTTGGGGTCGTGGTAGCGCAAAAACGCCTTGTGCAGGCGGCGGCGGCGCTCGCCTTTGACGACGTCCACCGCCTCGGCCCGCTCGTCGCGGTGAATGCCTTTGAGCGGGTTGAGCCCCGTGTGGTACATGGCCGTGGCCGTCGCCATGGGGCTGGGGTAGAAGGTCTGCACCTGATCGGCGCGAAAGCCGTTTTTCTTCAGCCACAGCGCCAGGTGCATCATGTCCTCGTCGCTGGTGCCAGGGTGCGCGGCGATGAAGTACGGAATCAGGTATTGCTCTTTGCCCGCTTCGGTGCTGAACCGGTCGAACAACTGCTTGAAGCGGTCGTAGCTGCCGATGCCCGGCTTCATCATCTTGGACAGCGGGCCGGGCTCGGTGTGCTCGGGCGCGATCTTGAGGTAGCCGCCCACGTGGTGCTGCACCAGTTCTCGGACGTACTCGGGGCTTTTCACCGCCAGGTCGTAGCGCAGGCCGGAGCCGATCAGGATTTTCTTGATGCCGGGCAACGAGCGGGCGCGGCGATAGATGCGGATCAGGGGGCCGTGGTCGGTGGTGAGGTTGGCGCAGATGCCCGGATAGACGCAGCTCGGCTTGCGGCAGGCGGCCTCGATTTCCGGGCTTTTGCAGCCCAGGCGATACATGTTGGCCGTGGGCCCGCCCAAGTCGGAGATGACGCCGGTGAAGCCCGCGACCTTGTCGCGAATCTCCTCTACCTCTTTGATGATGGAGTCCTCGGAGCGGCTCTGGATGATGCGGCCCTCGTGCTCGGTGATGGAGCAGAAAGTGCAGCCGCCAAAGCAGCCGCGCATGATGTTGACCGAGAAGCGAATCATCTCCCAGGCCGGGATCTTGGTCGGGCCGTCGTGTCGGCCGCGCTCGTCGGCGTAAGCGGGGTGCGGGCTGCGGGCGTAGGGCAAGCCAAACACCCAGTCCATCTCGGCCGTGGTCAGCGGGATGGGCGGTGGGTTGATCCACACGTCGCGGGCGGCCGGACCACTGCCGTGGGCCTGCACCAGGGCACGGGCGTTGCCGGGGTTGGTCTCCAGATGCAACACGCGGTTGGCATGGGCATAGAGCACCGGGTCGGCCTTGACCTGCTCGTAGCTCGGCAATCGGATGACGGTGCGCTCGCGCGGCGGCCGGCCCCGGTGCGGCAAGGCCGGATTGGCCATGAAGCGCAGGGGTTGCATCCGCTCTGCTTGCGCGGTCTGCGCTTCTTCTTCCCGGGCACAGGTCTGTCCCTGGGCCTTGGCCTGCTCCGAGACCATCCGGTACGGATTGACATGCGCATCCACCCGTCCGGGCTGGTCCACTTCGGTGGAGTCGATCTCGAACCAGCCCTCGGGCGTGCTGCGCCGCACGAAGGCGGTGCCGCGCACGTCGGTGATGGACTCGATCGGCTCGCGCCGGGCCAGGCGGTGGGCCACCTCCACCAGGGCACGCTCGGCGTTGCCGTACAGCAGCAGGTCGCATTTGCTGTCGAGCACGATGGAGCGGCGCACCGTCTCGCTCCAATAGTCGTAGTGGGCGATGCGGCGCAGGCTGCCCTCGATGCCGCCCAGGATGATGGGCACGTCTTTGTACGCCTCGCGGCAGCGCTGGCTGTAGACGATGGCGGCGCGGTCCGGCCGGCGGCCGCCCTGCCCGCCCGGGGTGTAGGCGTCGTCGGAGCGGATCTTGCGGTCGGCCGTGTAGCGGTTGATCATGGAATCCATGTTGCCCGCCGTCACGCCCCAGAACAGGTTGGGACGGCCCAGGGCCTTGAAGGCCTCGGCGCTGTGCCAGTCCGGCTGGGCGATGATGCCGACGCGAAAGCCTTGCGCCTCCAGCACGCGGCCGATCACGGCCATGCCAAAGCTCGGGTGGTCCACATAGGCGTCGCCGGTGACCAGGATGACATCGCACGAGTCCCAGTCCAGCGTCTCCATCTCGGCGCGGCTCATGGGCAGGAAGGGGGCCACCCCGAAGCGCTTGGCCCAGTACGGTTTGTAGCTGGTCAGCGGCTTGGCGTGGCGCGGGAAGAAAGAGACGTCGACCGGGGCGTTCATGGGGGCAGGCGTCCACAGCAAAACCGCGCAGTGTACGCCGGCGGGCCGAGCACCGTACCCCGCTGCGACGAGCGGCCCCGTTTCGATCAGGGGGACTGCGGCGGTGCGCCCGGCTCGCGGCGCCGGAACATGCCCCACCCTTCCATGTGCAGCACCTGTTCGCTACGCTGGTTGAACAGCGCCCACACGGTGCGCACCAGGCCGACGTCGGGCCGCTTGCCCATCGGGCGCTTGTCGATGACGGTGTGGCGCAGTCGCAATTCGTCACCGGGAAAGACGGGCTTGAGCCATTTCAGGCTCTCCAGCCCCGGCGAGCCCAGGCTCGACGACTCGTGCAGAAAGTTCGTCACCATCAGTCGCATGGCCAGTGCGCAGGTGTGCCAGCCGCTGGCGCACAAGGCGCCGAACACCGAGTGGCGCGCGGCTTCGGGGTCCAAGTGAAACGGTTGCGGATCGTACTGGCGGGCGAACGCGACGATCTCTTCCTCGGTCACGGTCAAGCTGCCCAGGTCGCGCGATTCGCCGACGGCGAGGTCTTCCCACCAGACGCGGATGTGGGGGCTGGATACGGGGTCGATGGCGGTCATGGCGTGTCCTCCTGCCGCTACCATAGCCGCGCGGGCCGGCCCCTGCCGTCACAGATCGGACAAGGCGACTTGCTCCTGTCGTTCGAAGCGCGCGGCGTCCCCCAGGTCATGGGCTTGCAACAGGGCCAGCTTAACCAGAAAGCGCTCCGCATGCTCCGGGCCTGCGCGGTCGATGGCCGTGGCCAACGTGCCATAGACGGTCTCCAGACCGGCGATGTCGAGGCCGGCGCGGGGCTGCTCGGTGGGGGGTCAAGCGGTCGATGGGGTCATCGCGGATTCCGGCGTGGGGCGTGGGACAGGGCGCGTAGCGGGCGGGGAGCCATCAGCGGGACGACAAGGTCTGTTGCAGCCCCGCGTGCAGGCGGGTGGCGCCCAGCGCGAGCCAGCGCGCGCAGACGTGCTGGTCGGACAGCGTCTGGTCGCCCCCTTGCACCGGGGCGGCTGCGCCAATGGCGGTAACGCGCAGCGCCACGCCCCGCGCGCGCCAGGTCTGGACGGCATCCATCAGGGCCGGCGGCACCTGCGTACCGGTCGTGAAATACAGCAGGTCGAACCCGCCGCCCAGATGGTCCGGGGGGTAGTCGTTCGGCCCCTGCCGAACGTTGCGCGGCGGCACCCCGTGCGCCGGCCCGGCGTGGAACAGCGCGTCGTCGTCGCCCGGGCTGTTGAGCGCCGAATGCGTGTATTCGTGCGGTCGCGAGGTGCGCCAGTGGTAGAGCGGCCGCACGAAGTCCTGGCTGAGCGACAGCGACAGCACCGCATCGCGCAGCAGGCGAAAGCCGCGCGTGGGCGGCGTCATGAAGCGCGTGCTCTTGCCGGCCTCATGGATGATCTCGCGCGCCGCGCCGACGCGCTCGGCACTGTAGTTGGCCATCAAGCGGGGGCCGGCCAGTCCCTTGACGGTGTAGGCCAGGTGCCAGCCCAGGGACTGCGCATCCTGGAAGGCCGTGTTGGCGCCCCGCACGCCAAAGATGGGGAGCAGGTGCGCGGCGTGCCGCCGAAGCCGATCATCTCCAGCGGGGCGTCGATGCGCGCGCGCAGCGATGCCGGCCGCAGCGCCTGCTCGGGTGTTTCGCCCGCGGGCAACTGTGGTCCACCCGCCAGATGCCCTGCAGCTGCCGGTGCATCAGGATGGTGTTGCCCGGGTTCCACACCACTGCCGCCCGGCGGTCATGCGCCGGCGTCCCCGAACGCGTGCCGCAGGGCGCGCGCGGCATCCTGGTGCGCGCGCAGCGCCTCCGGGAGGATGCGCCCCATCTTGATGAACTCGTGCGTCACGCCGCGGTAGATCTCCAGGTCCACGGCGACGCCAGCCATGCGCAGGGCATCGGCGAGCAGAATGCCTTCATCGAAAAGGGGGTCGCACTCCGCTAGACCGATCCAGGTGGGCGCCACATGGTCGAAGTCGGGGGCGAGCAACGGGGCAAAACGCCAGTCCTCGCGCTGGCTGTCGTCGATGTAGTGCTGGAAGAACCACTGGATGGTCTCGGCCTCCAGCAAAAAGCCGTGCCCAAAGCGACGGTGCGACGCCGTGTCCTGCCACGCCGAGCACCCCGGATAGAACAGCAGTTGCAGCGCCAGCGGCCAGCCGGCGTCGCGCGCCTGCAGGGCGGTCACCACCGCCAGGGTGCCACCGGCGCTGTCACCCCCGACAGCGATGCGCCCTGGATCCAGCCCTAGCCCCGGAGCGGCCCCGCGCAGCCAGGCCAGGGCATCGAAGGCGTCGTGCACCGCCGTGGGGAAGCGATGTTCCGGCGCTAGGCGGTAATCCAGCGACAGCACGGCGCAGCCGGCCAGATGCGCTAGGTGCCGGCACAGGGGGGCGTGCGTGCGCACACTGCCCACCGTAAAGCCCCCACCATGCAGATAGAGCAGCACCGGCGGCGGCGTGGCATGCGGTGGCCGATGCGGCACAACGAGTTCGGCCGCCAGCCGCGCACCGTCGCGGGCGGGGATGGCGATCGCCTCCACCCGCACCATGCGGTGCGGCGGCAGATCCAGCACATTGGCGCCCGCCTCGTAAAAGGCCCGCGCCTGCTCGGGCGTCAGGGCATGCATGGGGGGGCGCCCCGCGCGGACCATGCGATCCAACACCCCGCGCATGGCGGGGGTCAGCAATTGGCGGGGGTGGGTGTGGGTCATGGGACGGATTGTCGCGCGCGAGCCAGCCCGTCAACGCTGCCGCGCGCTACAGTGCGCCCCAGCACCCGACCATCCCCACATCAGGAGACTCCACCCGTGGCCGAAATCCGCTACCTCACCACCATCCAGATCGAATCCGGTGCGCTGCGCCTGTTGCGCAGCGAGTGCGCTCGTGTGGAGATCGCCCGCCCGCTGATCGTGACCGATGCCGGCGTGCGCGCGGCCGGCCTGCTGGAGCGCGCGGTGGCCGCCCTGGGGGACGGCAGTTCCACCTTGCCCCACGCTGTGTACGACGGCACGCCGTCCAATCCGACCGAGGCGGCCGTGCGTGCGGCCGCCTCGGTCTATCGCGAGGCGGGCTGTGACGGGTTGATCGCGCTGGGTGGCGGCAGCGCTATTGACTGCGCCAAAGGCGTGGCCATCGCCGTGGCGCACGACGGGCCGCTCAAGGCCTACGCCACCATCGAGGGCGGCTCGCCGCGCATCACGGACCGGGTGCCGCCCCTGATCGCGGTGCCGACGACAGCGGGCACCGGCAGCGAGGTGGCGCGCGGCGCGATCCTGATCGTCGACGATGGGCGCAAACTCGGCTTTCACAGTTGGCACCTGCTGCCCCGCGCCGCCATCCTGGACCCGGACCTGACGCTGGGCCTACCGCCGCGGCTGACCGCGGCCACGGGCATGGACGCCATTGCGCACTGCATCGAGACCTTCCTGACCCCGGCCTTCAATCCGCCGGCGGACGGCATCGCCCTGGACGGGCTGGAGCGTGGCTGGGCCCACATCGAGCGCGCCACGCGCGACGGCCAGGACCGCGAGGCACGGTTGCAGATGCTGAGCGCCAGCATGCAAGGCGCCATGGCGTTCCAGAAGGGGCTGGGCTGCGTGCATTCGCTCAGCCACAGCCTGGGAGGCCTGATCCCCACCCTGCACCACGGCACGCTCAATGCCGTTTTTCTGCCGGCAGTGATCGCCTTCAACGCCGGGGCCGAGAGCGTGCAGCGCGAGCGCCGGCTGCAGCGCATGGCGCGTGTGATGGGACTGGCGGGCCCGGACGACATCGGTCCGGCGATCCGCGCGCTCAACGCCCGGCTGGGCCTGCCCGCCGGGCTGGCCGACTTGGGCGTGACGCCGTTAATGTTCGAGCGCATCATCGACGGGGCGATGGCCGACCACTGCCACAAGACCAACCCGCGGCTGGCCACCCGCGACGACTACCGCGCGATGCTCGAAGCGTCGCTGTGACCGGCTCCCAGAGCTACGGTCAACGGCCGCAGCCCGATCAGAGCGGCTCGACACGGGCCGGATCGGGCCGCTGCAGCCAGGCGGCAAATTCGTCCGCCAGGCGCTGCGCCTCGCGCACGGCGGTCTGCCACGCCTGCATGCGCTCGGCCAGCCGATGGCCGTAGCGCGGAAAGTCGGTCCGATCGGGCAATTTGCCATTGGGCAACCGCCGCACCCAGTCCGGATCGGGCGACAGCACGATGGTGTGGTCCAGCGCGGCCGTGGGGCGGTGGCGCCAACGCAGACCCTTGTCCAGCCAGCCTGGGATGACCTGCCGCTGGAAATGCGGGTACAGCACCAGCCCGCGCGCCGGGCGCCAGCGCAGGTGCAAGTGGTAGTCGGTGATGCCGCCGTCCCAGTACGCGCCGGGCGGGGCGGCCGGAATGTGGTGCACCGCCTGGAGCACGAACGGGATCGAGCAGCTCGCTTGCAGCGCGGGCATGAAGTTGTCCGCCTGCAGCGGCACCTGGCGCGTGCGGTAGTCCGTGGGGTCGAACGGCAGTTCCGGCAGGCCGCCGCCCCGTTCGGGGCCGGCTGCCGGGGCGGAGAACACCACCCGCTCCAGCCAGGCCCCCATGGCGCGGCGGCGCAGCGCATTGGTCAGAAAAGCGCCCGCGTACCCCAACGGCGTGCGCCAACGCCCCTCGTGGCCCAGCAAATGGCGCCCCCGCGATGTGACGATGTGGAGCCGGTAGCGCGGATGGTGCAGCACTTCGCCCAAGCGCCCCCCAAAAAAGTCGCGCAGATTGCGCGCAAACGAGGCGCTGACGTGCTCCGGCGTGGGGCGGCTGCGCCCAGGCTCGACTTCGTAGTCCTGGGCGATGTAGTCCCGCTCCAGCCGCTCGAAGGCCGCCACGGGGTCGTCCAAACAGGCGGTGGCCATGCGCCAGGCCCCGATCGATGCCCCGACCAGATCCACCGCATGCCCCCCCTGAGGCAGCCACTCGCCAAACAAAAAACGGTCCAAGGGCCCCAGAATCAAACCCTTGGGCCCGCCGGCGGCACCGGGAATGACGCCGACCGCCGCCGGTTGCAACCCATCGCGGCACAGATGCGCGAGCGCCGCTGGGCCCGCATGGATGCGCAGCGCCCGGGTCATGCCCCGCCCTCGACGTCCACCCCGCCGGGATCGACCAGGGTGTCGGGATCCAGTTGCAGCAGCTCGCCCACCGCGTCGGGGTAGGTGTGGATCAGGGCATCGCGCTGGTTGCCCAACGTCCACAGGCGGGCGCGCCACGCCGCCATGTGGACGACGGCGGCCAGCGGATCGGCCGATTCGCGGTGCAGCGGGTCGACGTGGTGCTCGATGGCCTGCACCAGCACCCGCGGCAAGCGCCAGTGCTGCGCGAGCGCCGCGCCCACCTCGGCGTAGGAGTAGCCCAGCGCCTGGTACTCCGCACCGGCGCGCTCCAGGGCAAACCACGGCCGCTCATGGTCCAGGTCGCGCATCACCTCGGGCAGGGCCTGATGCATGACGAGTTCGCCCACGGCGTGCAGCAGCGCGGCGGTAAAGGCCACGTTATCGTCCAGTCGGCGCGGGGCGCACACCCGGCGGGCCACCGACGCCGCCACGAAACTGTACGCCCAAAACCGCTCCAGATCGATACCCGGGGGGGCCGGAAAGCGGCTTTGCACCGCAGCGGCCAGCACCAGCGCCCGCACCCGATGCAGCCCGAGCACCGTGACCGCATCGCGCACGCTGTGCACGGGCCGCAACAGCCGCAGAAAGGCCGAGTTGGCCTGCTGCAACAGCCGGGCCACGAGGACGGGGTCGCGCTCGACGTCGGCGGTCACGGCGTTGAGGTCGACCTCGTCAAGCCCAAAGGTGGCGATCAAGCGTGCGGCCACCTCGGGCACCACGGGCAGCGCATCTGGTCGCTGAAGCAGGGCCTGCAATCGCATCGTGGCCCTCAATGCAAAAAGGCAGCCAGTTCACCGGCCGAGGTCCATTCCTGCGGATCCTTGTCGAGCACGGTTTCCAGGCTCAGGCCAAGCAAAATCGCTACCACGTCCGGGAAGGTCGCGGCCATCGCAGCGCGATCCAGGTTCATTTCCTGCGCACGCGCGCGCCACGATGCCATGTGGATGACCCCGGCCAGCGGCTCGTAGATATCGCCTTCGAACGGGACGAGCTGATGGCGCAGCGCCTTGACGATGACTTCGGGGAAGTCCCAGCGCTGCGCGAAGGCCGCGCCCACGTCGGCGTAGGTGTAGCCCAGAACCGATCGTTCGACCTCGGCGCGCTTCATGTCGAACGGCGAGACACGCCAGTCGATCTTGGCGACGACGTCGGGCATGCCGATGTGCATCACCAGGTCGCCGACGGCGTGCACTAGACCGGCCGTGAAGGCGGCTCCCTCCGGCAAGCGCAGGCTGCGCGCCAGCGGCCGGCAGATTTTGGCCGTGTTGAGGCTGTAGCGCCAAAACTGCTCCAAATTGACGCCCGGCACGGTCTTGAAGCTGCTGCCCAGCGCCACCGCCTGAACCAGCGTGCGCAGGTGGTTGAAGCCCAGCACCGTGATCGCCTCGCCGACGCTGTCGATCTGCCGTGTCAACCCGAAAAAGGCCGAATTGGCCAGCTTGAGAAGGCGCGCCGTCAGCCCCGGATCGGTGGCGACCAGATCGGCGATGTGGCGCGGATCAGGATCGTCGCGGTCGAGTTCCGCCGTGACCTCCGAGACCACACGCGGGATGCTCGGGATCGCCTTGGCCTGATTGAGCAGTTCGTCGAGCGTCATGCCAGCGTGCGATTATCCGCGCTGCCGCAGCCCCTGCAGCTTGGCAAACGCCGATGCCATGGCCGTGGCGACCGGCTCGGCCGGCCGGGCGCGCGCGCGGGCGCCGGCGGTCCCGTTCCCGGCCCCGCCGGCGCTGCGCGCCGACACCGTCTGCCCCGGCTGCGCGTCCAGCCTCATGGTCAGCGCGATGCGCCGGCGCGGCAAGTCCACCTCGAGCACCTTGACGCGCACGATGTCGCCGGCCTTGACCACCTCGCGCGCATCGGCCACATACCGGTTGGCCAGTTGGCTGACGTGTACCAGACCGTCCTGGTGCACGCCGACGTCCACGAACGCGCCGAACTGCGCCACATTGGTCACCGTGCCCTCCAGCACCATGCCGGGCTCGAGGTCCTTCATATCCTGCACCGTGTCGTCGAAGCGCGCAACCCGGAAATCCGGCCGCGGGTCGCGCCCGGGTTTTTCCAGCTCGCTCAGGATGTCGCGCACCGTCACCACCCCGAAGCGGTCGTCGGCAAAGGCCTCGGGCTTGAGCGCGCGCAACACCTCGGCCTTGCCCATCACGGCCTCGATGGGGCGGCCCGCCGCAGCCAGGATGCGCTCGACGACGGGATAAGTCTCTGGGTGCACACCGGTCATGTCCAGCGGGTTGTCCCCGCCGCGGATGCGCAGGAAGCCCGCGCACTGCTCGAAGGTCTTGGGCCCCAGGCCCGTCACCTGCAACAGTTGCTGCCGGTGGCGGAAGGCCCCGTGCACGTCGCGCCAGCGCACCACGGCGCGCGCCGTCGCCGCGGAAAGGCCAGAGACGCGCGCGAGCAACGGCACGCTGGCCGTGTTCAGGTCCACCCCCACGCCGTTGACGCAGTCTTCCACCACGGCATCCAGCGTGCGCGCCAGGGCCGCCTGGTTGACGTCGTGCTGGTACTGGCCAACGCCAATGCTCTTGGGGTCGATCTTGACCAGCTCGGCCAGCGGATCCTGCAACCGGCGCGCGATGCTGACGGCGCCGCGCAGGCTCACGTCGAGTTCGGGCAGCTCCTGCGCCGCCAGCTCGCTGGCGCTGTAGACCGAGGCGCCGGCCTCGCTGACGACCACCTTCTGCGGCAGCGGGCCCGCCCCGCCCTGGCGCAGGCGCTGCAGCAGCTCGGCCACCAGTCGGTCGGTCTCGCGGCTGGCGGTGCCGTTGCCGATGGCGATCAGCTCCACGCCGTGGCGCCGCACCAGCGCGGCCAACGCCGTCAGCGCCCCTTCGACATCGCGCCGGGGCTCGAACGGATAGACCGTGGCAGTGTCCACCACCTTGCCGGTGGCATCCACCACCGCCACCTTGACGCCGGTGCGGATGCCGGGGTCCAGCCCCATCGTCGGGCGCGCGCCGGCCGGTGCAGCCAGCAGCAGGTCGCGCAGGTTGGCGCCGAACACCTGGATCGCCACCGCCTCGGCCTGCTCGCGCAGGCGGGCGAACAGGTCGCGTTCGATCGACAGGCTCAGCTTCACACGCCACGTCCAGGCCACGCAGCGGCGCAGCAGGTCGTCGGCGGCGCGGCCCTGGTGGCTCCAGCCCAGCAACCGGGCCAGGCGTCCCTCGGCCACCGAGGGCTGGCCAGCCGGCGCCTCTTGCGGCTGAGCCAGGCGCAGATCCAGCACCTCCTGCGCGCGGCCGCGCAGCATCGCCAGCGCCCGGTGCGACGGCACGCGCGCGATCGGCTCGTCGTGCTCGAAGTAGTCGCGAAACTTGGCCACCTCCGGGTCGTCGGGATTGCGCGCCTCGATGCGGCGGCTGCGCAGCAGCCCCTCGGTCCACAGCCACTCGCGCAGCGGCTGCACGAGGGTGGCGTCCTCGGCCCAGCGCTCGCTCAGGATGTCACGCACGCCGTCCAGCACCGCGGCCACGGTGGTGAAGTCGCTGCCGTCCTCGCTCTTGGCTTCCTTCACGTAAGGCTGGGCGGCGGCGTGCGGATCCAGCGTCGGGTCGGCCCAGAGCGCATCCGCGAGCGGCTCCAGCCCCGCCTCGCGCGCGATCTGGCCCTTGGTGCGGCGCTTGGGTTTGTACGGCAGGTAGAGATCTTCCAGATCCTGCTTGGTCGCCGCGGCCTGCAGCGCCGCGCGCAGCTCGGGCGTGAGCTTGCCTTGCTCCTCGATGCTGCGCAGGATGGCGGCGCGGCGCTCTTCCAGCTCGCGCAGGTAGGTCAGACGCTGCTCCAACTGGCGCAGCTGGGTGTCATCGAGGCCCCCGGTGGCCTCTTTGCGGTAGCGGGCGATGAAGGGGACGGTGGCGCCGCCGTCCAGCAGGTCCACGGCGGCCTGCACCTGGGCGGCGCGCACGCCGAGCTCGTCGGCGAGGCGGTCAACGATCGTCGTGCTCACGGTCGATGGCATGGGGTGGTTCGATACGAAAGTCGCCAAGTGTGCCACGGTGCCCCCCCCTGCACGCCGTTTGCTCACCGGTCCGTCGTGATCATTCATCACCTTCCGCATCGCGCTCACCCATGAGCCCATCCGCAGTCCCCATCGACAACTACCTGCCCTACATGCCCGACGTCACGCGCTGCGAGACGTCGCTGCGCGAGCTGAACCTAATGTGGCGCCTGATCGAGTCCACCGCGCGCATGGTTTGCCCGCAGGAGGCGCAGGCCATCCTGCCGACGATTGCCGCCACGCGCGCTGGCTTCGACCGCTTGGAGCGTGAGCTGGTGCGCAGCCTGGTGGCCGAAAAAATCGAGCATGTAATGGCGGCGCTGGGCACGCGCGCCGGCTACGTGATCGACATCATCGTGCGCAACCTGTACGAGCGCACGGCCGACGTCGGCTTTTTGGCCACCGACCGCGTGCTGTGCGAGTTCGTCGCCGGGCTGAGGCGCGACGTCGATGCCGTGCGCGCGCGGCTGCTGTCGTACCGGCGCAAATACACGGTCTACGACGAGATCCTGCTGCTGGACCTGCAGGGCAACGTGCTGGTGCAGACCGACCCCGAGCACGCGCTGGAGGGCACGCAGGACCCGCTGCTCGGGCAGGCGTTTGCCGCGGACGGCTACGTGCAGATCTTTCGCCCGACCGACCTGCGCCCCGGGTTGGGGGCCTGCCTCATCTACGCCCAGCGCATGCTGCACCCGACGACACGCCAACCGGTGGGGGTGCTGTGCCTGGTGTTTGGCTTCGAGGCCGAGATGGCCGGTATCTTCCGCTCACACGGCGACCCGGCCGGCCGCTCCATCCTGCTGCTGCTGGACGCTCAGGCGCGCGTCATCGCCAGCTCCGACGAGCACTGGATCGGGCGCGGCGCGCGCGTGCCGGTCAATCCCGACGGCGCGCCGCGCCTGCTGCTGCACGCCGGGCGCGAGTACCTGGTCTGCACGCGCCGCGCCGAGGGCTACCAGGGCTACCTGGGCCCGGAGGGCTGGCAGGGGCAGGTGATGGTGCCGGTGGACCTGGCCTTCACACGCGACGAGGGCAGCGCGCTGGAGGCGCTGGACCCCGGCACCGCCGCCGGCCTGCTGTCGCACGCGCGCAGCTTCAGCACGCCGCTGTACGAGGTGATCCGCGCCACCGAGTCGATCCGCCGCGTGGTGTGGAACGGCCAGGTCGTCACCGCCGGGCGCGACATCGACCGCCAGCGCCTCAAGACCATCCTCGACCAGATCAGCGAGACCGGCGCGCGCAGCAACACGCTGTTCGCGCAGTCGGTGCGCGACCTCTACGACACCGTGCTGGCCTCCGGCCTGCAGCGCGTCGGCTTCGTCGCCCACCTGGCGGTGGACCTGCTGGACCGCAACCTATACGAGCGCGCGGACGACTGTCGCTGGTGGGCGATGACACCGGGGCTGCGCACCATTCTGGCGCAAGAGGCGCCCCAACCCGGTGCCATGGAGACGATGGCCGGCATCCTGCGCTACATCCACTCGCTCTACACGGTCTACACGCGGCTGTTCGTCTACGACCGCGGCGGCCGCATCGTCGCACAGTCGCACGACGGTGGCGATGACGGTCTGGTGAGCCGCCGTGTTGACGACGCCACGCTGCAGGCGGTGCTGGCACTGCCGGACGAGCGGTGCTACCACGTCTCGCCGTTCCAGGTGGAGCCGTGGACCGACGCACGCCCGACCTACACCTACCACGCCGCGATCCGCCACCCGGAGGACGGCCACGTCGTCGGCGGCATCGGCATCGTCTTCCACGCCGAGCGCGAGCTGCTGGCGATGCTGCGCGGCGCCGTCGGCCAGCGGCCGGACGCGCGCGCCTACCTGACCGACCGGCAGGGCCGCGTCATCGCCAGCACCGACCCGGCCACGCCGGTAGGGACGGTGCTGGCGGCCGCCGGGCCGTGGCTGGAGCTGCCCAACGGCGCCACCGCCAGCCGCGTCATCGAGCACGAGGGGCGCTACGTGCTGCTGGGCGCCTCGGCCTCGGCCGGCTACCGCGAGTTCAAGACCAGCGACGGCTACCGCGACGACGTGCTGGCCTTCGTGATCGAGACGCTGGGCCCGGTGCGGCGCGCCAGCGCCCGAGTCGGCGGCGGCCATGACGACGGCTGGACGCACGGCACGGCGCGCGGCGGGCAGGAATACGCCACCTTCTACCGCGGCACTGACCTGTTGGCGCTGGATGCGGCGTGCGTGCGCGAGGCGGTGCCGGCCGAACGCATGACCGGCGCCCCCACCAGCGGCCACCCCGCGCGCATTGGCCTGCTGCCGCCGACCGACAACACCGCCGTGCGCCACTTCCTGTGGGTGTACGACCTCGGCCGCCTGCTCGGCGTCGCCGCCCCGGCGGACACCGCCGTGCAGGGCCGCCAGATCATCCTGGTGGAGCACGGCGGCCAGACCGCCGGCCTGCTGGTCGACGAGCTGCACGCCGTGCCGGAGTTCGCGCCGAACGAGATCATCGAGGCGCCGTTCGGCGGTGCCGCGCGGCGGCTGATCGACCGCCTGATCCGCGCCCGTGGCGGCGAGGTGCTGATCCCGGTGGTGGACACCGTGCGGCTGTTCGCCGCCCTGCGGCAGGGCGAGGAGCGGCTGGCTTCAGCCGCCTGAACGCAGCGCCGCGCGCAACTGCGCGCCGACCTCCGGCCGGTCGGCGAACGGGTCGGGCGGGTTGCGGCCCTCGACGATCGCCTGCAGGCGCTGCGCCACCGGTGCCAGGGCATGCGGGTGGCTGTAGATGTAGAAGCGGTCCTGCCCCATCGCCTGGAACACCTGCCACGCCACTTCGGCTGCGGTCACCTTGCCGCTGCTGACCGCCTTCTCGCTCATGGCCTGCCCGATGAGCTGGCTGCGCGTCGGGGCAGCCGAGGGTAGGTCCGCCGGGCGGTTGCGCTGGCTTTGGCTGATGCCGGTCGGCACGAAGTACGGGCACAGGACGCTCGCGCCGACCTGGTCCGTGACCAGCCGCAGGTCCTGATACAAGGTCTCGGTCAGCGCCACCACCGCGTGCTTGCTGACGTTGTAGACCCCCATGTTGGGCGGCGTCAGCAGCCCGGCCATGCTGGCGGTGTTGACGATGTGGCCGCGCCAGGCGGGATCGGCCTGCGCCGCGGCCAGCATCATCGGCGTAAAGACACGCACACCGTGGATCACGCCCCACAGGTTGACGCCCAGCACCCACTGCCAGTCGGCGACGGTGTTTTCCCACACCAGCCCGCCGGCGGCCACGCCGGCGTTGTTGAAGACGAAGTGCGGCGCGCCGAAGCGGGCCTGCACGGCCTGGCCCAGATCGTCCATCTGGGCCGCGTCGGCCACGTCGACGCGCCGCGCCAGCACCGGCACGCCGGCCGCCTCCGCCTCAGCGCGGGCGCGCTCCAGCGCATCGGGCTGTACGTCCACCAGCACCAGGTTCATGCGGCGCTGCATCGCGATGCGCGCCACCTCCAACCCGAAGCCGGAGCCGGCCCCGGTGATGACGGCCGTGCGGCCGGCGAAGTCGGTGATCATGGGCGGGCCCTCGCGGTTCAATCCACCAGCTTGACGAGCTGCTTGCCGAAATTGCGGCCCTTGA
The DNA here is from genome assembly GCF_036825565.1 of Tepidimonas sp. Lineage (GTDB taxonomy): Bacteria > Pseudomonadota > Gammaproteobacteria > Burkholderiales > Burkholderiaceae_C > Tepidimonas. Next base: position 56,396 of record NZ_DAISXZ010000002.1, read on the forward strand.
GCAGCCCCAAAAACGCCTCGGGTGCCGACTCGATGCCGTGCGCCACGGTCTCGCGCGGGCGGAAACGCCCGCTGCCGACCAGCTCGCCCAGCTCCGCCAGCGCCTGCAGCCACACCTCCATGTGTTCGCTGACGATGAAGCCCTCGATGCGCATGCGGTTGATGAGGATCAGCGACGGGTTGAGCATCGGCAGCGGCTGGCCGTCGTAGCCGGCGATCATGCCGCACAGCGCCACGCGCGAGAACGCATTCGCGCGCAGCATCACCGCATCCAGCACGGTGCCGCCGACGTTTTCGAAGTGACCATCGATGCCGTTCGGACAGGCGGCCTTCAGCGCACGCGCCAGCGCGCCCAGATCGCGGTGCTCCCTGTAGTCGATGCAGTCGTCAAAGCCCAGCTCGTCGCGCACATAGGCGCATTTGTCGGGCCCGCCGGCGATGCCGACCACGCGGCAGCCGCGCTGCTTGGCCAGCACGCCAACCGCGCTGCCGACGGCCCCGCTGGCCGCACTGACGGTCACCGTCTGGCCCGGCTTGGGGTCGATGATCTTGACCAGCCCATACCAGGCCGTCACCCCCGGCATCCCCACCGCGCCCAGGTAATGGCTGGGCGGCACGCGCGAGACGTCCACCTTGCGCAGCAGCCCCGGCTGTTCGGCATCGACCACGCTGTACTGCTGCCAGCCGCCCATGCCGACGACCCAGTCACCGGGCGCATAGCGCGGGTGGCGGCTGTCCACCACCTGGCCGACGGTGCCGCCGATCATCACTTCGTTCAGCGGCTGTGGCGCGGCGTAGCTCTTGCTGTCGTTCATGCGGCCGCGCATGTACGGGTCCAGGCTCAGATAGTGGTGGCGCACCAGCACCTGGCCGTCGGCCAGCGCGGGGGTTTGCGTCTCCACCAGGCGGAAGTTGTCGACGGTGGCCTCGCCCTGGGGGCGGCTGACCAAAAGGATCTGCTTGTTCAGCGGCATGGAACACGACTCCAAAAAAAGCTGCGGGCTGGCCGCGGTCAGTCGGTGGGGACGACGCCCGCCTCAGTCGCGGGGCCGTTCAGATCGCGAACGTCCCGCCCCGGGGCGGGCAAGCGACGCACGTAGCGAAAGGTGCCGGTGGCGTGGGCGCACAGACGCCCTGCCGCGTCGCGGATCTCGCCATCGGTGAAGGCCATCGTCGCCGTGCGGTGCAACAGCCGCGCACGCGCCACCAGCGACCCCTGCGCCGCCTGCATGAAGCTGGTTTTCATCTCGATGGTCACGACTCCCATGTCGCGCCGCACACTGCGCGCGGCATGCGCCATCACCACGTCGAGCAGCGTCATGCTCGCCCCGCCGTGCACCACGTCGAACGAATTCAGGTGCTCGGCACCGGGGACGAAGGCGATTTCCGCCTCCCCCTCCGCCCAGCGCCGCAGCCGAAAACCCAGCAGCTCGACGAAGGGGATGCGGACGCTGAAGGGCAGATCAGCCGCCGGTGACGACACTGACGCCCCCGTCCACGGCTAGCCATTGCCCGGTGATGTGTTTGCCCGCGTCGGACGCGAACAGCACCACCGTGCCCTTGAGGTCCTCGTCGTCGCCCAGGCGCTGCAGAGGTGCGTGCGAGGCCAGGCGTTCCTCGCCCATGGCCTGCAGCGTCCCACGGGTCATTTTGCTGGGGAAGAAGCCCGGGCAGATGGCGTTGACGCGAATGCCGTAGCGCCCCCACTCCGCCGCCAGCGCGCGGGTGAAGTTGATCACTGCGCCCTTGGAGGTGTTGTAGGCGATGGTCTTCATGTCCGGCGGGTTGCCACCCAAGCCGGCGATGGAGGCAACGTTGACGATGCTGCCGCGGCGGCGCGGGATCATGCTGTGCTTGCCCACGTACTGGCTGAGGATAAAGTAGCCGCGGATGTTCAGGTTCATCACCTTGTCCCAAGCCTCCAGGGGATGTTCCTCGGCCGGCGCGCCCCAGGCGGCGCCCGCGTTGTTGACCAGGATGTCGATGTCACCCAGGCGCTGCAGCGTCTCGGCGGCCAGCCGATGGATGTCGTCCTCGCGGGCACAGTCGGCGGCGATCCAGCGCGCATCGATGCCTTGCGACTGAAGCTGAGCCGCGGCCTCCTCCAGCTCGTCGGCCTTGCGGGCGGTCAGCATCACCTTGGCGCCGGCCTCGCCCAGCGCTTGCGCCAGTTGCAGGCCCAGGCCGCGCGAGCCGCCGGTGACGAGGGCCGTGCGGCCACTCAGGTCGAACAATTGCGCAATCGTGCGGGTCATCTCGGGGTCTCCTCGGGGTGTTCGGATTCGGACGGACAATCGCTCAAACGGGCCAACGCTCAAAAAGCGTCTTCGGGCATCTCGGCGCAGGTCAGATCGCGCTCGCGCACGACCTGCAGCCACGCCGTGGTCTTGGGCAGTTCGTAGTGGAAGAAATACCGGCAGGCCTGCAGGCGACCGCGGTTGGCGGCATCGTCCCGGCCGGCGGCGGCCAGCGCCACGTCGAGCCAGATCCAGGCAAGCACGGTATGGCCAAAGGCCTGCAGATACGGCACCGCATTGGCCAGGGCCGGCAACGGGTCGCCGTCCGCCCAGGCCGCCTGCGTGGCGGCACGGACGGCGCCCCAGGCACCGTACAGCGCATCCGCATGCGCGGCCAGGACTGGCACCCCGCGGGCGCGCTCGATGGTGGCGGCGATGCGCACACCCAGCAACTGCATGCCCCGCCCCTCGTCCATCAGCACCTTGCGGCCCAGCAGGTCGAGCGCCTGGATGCCGTGCGTGCCTTCGTGAATCATGTTGAGGCGGTTGTCGCGCCAGTACTGCTCGACGGGAAAGTCGCGTGTATAGCCGTAGCCGCCGTGCACCTGGATGGCCAGACTGTTGGCCTCCAGGCACCATTCGCTGGGCCAGCTCTTGGCAATCGGGGTCAGCACCTCCAGCAGCAGGCGTGCCTCGTCGGCCGCTGCGGCGTCGCCGGTGTGCTGCTCGTCCACCAGGCGCGCGCAATACAGCTCCAGCGCCAACGCGCCTTCGCAGTAGGCCTTCTGGGCCAGCAGCATGCGCTTGACGTCGGCGTGCTCGATGATGCGCACGGGCGGCTGCGCCGGGTCTTTGCCCGCCGGGCCGATCGGGCGCCCCTGCGGGCGGTTGCGTGCGTAGTCCAGACTCGCCAGATAACCGGCCATGCCGAGCATGGTGGCGGCCATCCCGACCCCGATGCGCGCCTCGTTCATCATGTGGAACATGTAGCGCAGGCCCTGCCCCGGCTCGCCGACGCGGTAGCCGATGGCACCGGCGCCCCGACCGTCCAAGCCCGGGGCACGCACCGGGTAGCGGCCTTCGCCAAAATTGAGCAGGGTGTTGGTCGTGCCACGCCAGCCGCATTTGTGGTTCAGACCGGCCAGGGCCACGTCGTTGCGCTCGCCAGTCAACCGGCCCTCCGCATCCACCAGCTTCTTGGGCACGATGAACAGCGAAATCCCCTTCACCCCCGGCGGCAGCCGGCCGTCGGGGCCGGGAATCTTGGCCAGCACCAGGTGCACGATGTTCTCGGTCAGCTCGTGCTCGCCGGCCGAAATCCACATCTTGTTGCCGCGCAGCCGGTAGCGCGGCCCCAGCGGGTCGGCCTCGTAATCATCGCCGTCGGGCACCGCCCGCGTGGCGATGTCGCTGAGGCTGGAGCCGGCTTGCGGCTCGCTCAGGCACATGGTGCCGGAAAAGCGCCCGGCAAACTCGTGCAGCGCGAAGGCGCGGCGCTGCGCCTCGGTCCCGTGCGCCATCAGCAGATTGGCGTTGCCCACCGTCAGCATGCCGGCCCCGATGCTGACCGAGGCCGCCGCGAAGAACGCATTGCCCGCCGCCTCCACCGTGTAGGGCAATTGCATGCCGCCGATGGCGTAGTCCTGCGCGGCACTGAGCATGCCGCTGTCGGCGTAGGCCTTCCACGCCTCGTGCGTGGCGGCCGGCAGGATCACCCGCTCGCCGTCGAAGCGGGGCTCCTCCGTGTCCACCAGCCGGTTGAAGGGCGCGTATTTTTCGCGCGCGATGCGCTCGCAGGTGTCGAGCACCGCGTCGAACGTCTCGCGCGAGTGATCGGCGAAACGCGCCCGAGTGGCGAGGGTCTGCGCCTGCAGCCACTCGTACAACAAAAAGTCGATGGCTGCGCGCAGACCCTGGGCCATCACAGCACCTCGAACACGCCGGCCGCGCCCATACCGCCGCCGATGCACATGGTCACACAGACGCGCTTGGCGCCGCGGCGTTTGCCCTCGATGAGCGCGTGGCCGGTCAGGCGCTGCCCCGACACCCCGTACGGGTGGCCGATGGCGATGGCACCGCCGTTGACGTTGAGGCGATCGGCCGGAATGCCCAGGCGATCGCGGCAGTACAGCACCTGCACCGCGAAGGCCTCGTTGAGCTCCCACAGATCGATGTCGCCCACCGACAGGCCCAGCCGGCCCAGCACCTTGGGCACGGCAAAAACGGGGCCGATACCCATCTCATCCGGCTCACAACCGGCCACCGCAAAGCCGAGGAAGCGCCCGAGCGGCTGCAGCCCCTTGCGCTCGGCCACCTTCTCATCCATCACCACGCATGCGCCCGCGCCGTCGGAGAACTGGCTGGCGTTGCCCGCCGCCACCACGCCGCCGGGCAGTGCCGGCTTGATGTTGGCAATCGCCTCCACAGTCGTGCCCTCGCGCAGCCCCTCGTCTCGGGAGACCGTGACCTCGCGCGTAACCAGGCCGCGCTGCTTGTCGTACACCCCCGCGGTGACGGTGATGGGAACGATCTCGTCGTCGAATTTGCCCGCGGCGGCGGCGGCGCACGCCTTTTGCTGGCTCGCCGCGCCGTACTCATCCATCTGCTCGCGCGTGATGCCATAGCGCTTGGCCACCTGCTCGGCCGTCTGCAGCATGGTCCAGTAGATTTCGGGCTTGCGGGCTGCCAGCGCGGGGTCGAACAGCATATGCTTGTTCATCTCGTTTTGCACGCACGAGATGCTCTCCACCCCACCGGCCACATAAATCTCGCCCTCGCCCGCGACGATGCGCTGCGCGGCCAGGGCGATGGTCTGCAGCCCGGAGGAGCAGAACCGGTTGACCGTGAGGCCCGAGACGCTGACCGGGCAGCCGGCGGCCAGCGCGATCTGGCGCGCGATGTTCATGCCCGTCGCCCCCTCGGGGTTGGCGCAGCCCATGATGACGTCCTCGACCTCGGCGGCGTCGAGGCGCGCGCGCTCGATGGCCGCGCGCACCACGTGTCCACCCAGGGTGGCCCCATGGGTCATGTTGAAGGAGCCTTTCCAGCTCTTGGCCAGCGGCGTGCGGGCGGTCGAAACGATAACGGCGTTGCTCATGTTCGGTTCTCCGGAAATATCGGCCGGCGTCAGGCGGCGGCAAAACCCTTGCCTTCGGCAACCAGGCGTGCGATCAGCGGCGCGGGCTGCCAGAAAGCGGCATCGTCGTGCGGGTTCTTGGCAAAGCGCTTCATCGCCTGCATCACGTTGAACAGGCCGAACTGCTCGGCGTAGTGCATCGGTCCGCCGCGCCAAACCGGAAAGCCGTATCCGGTCAGGTACACCATGTCGATGTCGCTGGCGCGCGCGGCGATTTTTTCCTCCAGGATGTGCGCGCCCTCGTTGACCAGCGCGAACACCAGCCGCTGCACGATCTCCTCGTCGCTGATCTTGCGCGGGGTGATCCCCAGCTCCTTGCGGTAGTCCTCGATCATTTGGTTGACGACCGGGCTGGGGATGGCGTCGCGCTTGCCCGGTTGGTAGTCGTACCAGCCCGCGCCGGTCTTCTGGCCAAAGCGGCCCATCTCGCACAGCCGGTCGGCCGTCTTGCTGTAGCGCAGATGGGGCTTTTCCACATAGCGGCGCTTTCGGATGTACCAGCCCACGTCGTTGCCAGCCAGGTCGCCCATGCGGAATGGCCCCATCGCAAAGCCAAACTTCTCGATCGCGCGGTCCACCTGCTCGGGCGTGCAGCCCTCCTCTAGCAAAAACCCGGCCTGGCGGCTGTATTGCTCGATCATGCGGTTGCCGATGAAGCCATCGCACACGCCGCTGACGACGCAGGTCTTTTTGATCTTCTTGCCCAGGGCCATGACGGTGGCCAACACATCCTTCGCGGTGGCCGCCCCGCGCACCACCTCCAGCAGCTTCATGACGTTGGCCGGGCTGAAGAAGTGCGTGCCGATCACGTCCTGCGGCCGTTTGGTGAAGGCGGCGATCTTGTTGACGTCCAGCGTCGAGGTGTTGGTGGCCAGGATGGCACCGGGCTTCATCACCGCGTCGAGCCGCTCGAACACCTGACGCTTGACCTCCAGGTCCTCGAACACCGCCTCGATAACGATGTCGGCATCGCGGATGTCGTCGTACGACAGCGTGGTGCGCAACAGGCCCAGGCGCTGCTCGGCCTGCTCGGGCTTGAGCTTGTCCTTCTTGATCTGCCCTTCGTACACCGACCGGATGTGGGCCACGCCGCGATCAAGCGCCTCCTGCTTGGTCTCCAGAATCGTCACTGGCAGCCCGATGTTCAGGAAGTTGATCGAAATGCCGCTGCCCATAGTGCCCGCCCCGATCACGGCGACCTGACGGATCTCGCGCAGCGGCGTGTCCTCGGGCACGTCGGCAATCTTGCTGGCGGCACGCTCGGCGACGAACAGGTGGCGCAGCGCCATGCACACCGGGGTGTTCATCAGGTTGACGAAGATCTCGCGCTCATACGCCAGCCCATCGTCGAACCGTTTGGTCGTGGCCGCCTGCACGGCGTCGATGCACTTGAGCGGCGCCGGGTAGTGCTTGGCCTGCGCACCGACCATGTTGCGCGCGAACTGGAAATAGGCGTCGCCCTGCGGATGCCGGCACGGCAGGTGGCGCACCAGCGGCAGCGGCGCGCCGGCGGCATGCTGCGCCGCCACCTCGCGCGCCAGCGCCAGCGCCTCGTCCAGCAGCGACGCCGCCGAGGTCGCCATGCGGTCGAACAGCTTCTGCCCCGGCAGGCTCGCCAGCAGCTCGCTCGCCACCGGCTCGCCGCTGACGATCATGTTGAGCGCCGCCTCCACCCCAATGACGCGCGGCAGGCGCTGCGTGCCGCCCGCGCCGGGGATCAGGCCGAGCTTCACCTCCGGCAGCGCCACCTTGGTGCCGGGCGCGGCGATGCGGTAGTGCGCCCCCAGCGCCAGCTCCAGCCCGCCGCCCATACAGACGGTGTGGATGGCGGCCACGACCGGCTTGGCCGAGTGCTCAAGCGCAAGGATCACGCTCAGCAGGTTCGGATCCTGGTAGGCCTTGGGTGAACCAAACTCTTTAATGTCCGCCCCGCCCGAGAAGGCCTTGCCGGCCCCGGTCAGCACGATGGCGCGCACGGCGGTGTCCTCGTTCGCCCGGTCCAGCCCCTGGGCGATGGCCTGGCGGGTGGACAAGCCCAGCCCGTTGACGGGCGGGTTGTCCAGGGTGATGACGGCCACGTCGCCGTGGACCTGGTAATGAGCGGTCATGGTGCCTCCTCGAAAGCGATGACGGACAAAACTGAACGGTCGTTCGGTTTTGAAGAAATTCTAGGTCGACAGCGGTTCGTCGCCCACCGCCGGGTGTCGCGCGTTTGTCTGCCGGCGGCGGGCTTAGCCCACCTCCAGCCACTCCTTGCGCACGTAGGGGTTGGCCTTGAGCTCCTCCGGCGTGCCGTCGAAGACGATGCTGCCGTGCCCCATGACCAGTGCCCGATCCGAAATCTGCAGGGCGATCGTCAACTTCTGCTCGATCAGCAGCACCGACACCCCCTTGGCCTTGAGCGTGCGCAGGTACTCGGCGACCAGCTCGACGATCTTGGGCGCCAGCCCTTCGGTGGGTTCGTCGATGATGATCAGGTCCGGATCCCCCATCAGCGTGCGGCAAAGGGTGAGCATCTGCTGCTCGCCGCCGGACATCACTCCCGCCTCGGTGTGCTGACGCTCCTTGAGGCGTGGGAACATCGCGTACATGTCGTCGAAGCTCCAGCGCCCGCCCGTGCCCGCACGCTTCTGCCCGAGCATCAGGTTTTGATGCACCGTCAGTTTGGGGAAGATGTCGCGGCTCTCGGGCACGTAACCGATGCCCAGGTGGGCCACTTCGTAAGGCTTGAGGCCGGTGATGCGCTGGCCCTTCCAGCGGATGTCGCCCTCGGCGTCCGCCAGGCCCATGATGGCCTTGGCCGTGGTCGAGCGGCCCGAGCCGTTGCGCCCCAGCAGCGCCACGATCTCGCCGGGCGCCACCTTGAAATGCACACCGTGGAGCACGTGGCTCTTGCCGTAGAAGGCGTGGAGGTTGTCGATTTCGAGCATGGTGAGGCAAATGGGGTTGCGTCGCCGCGTCGCGGCTCAGTGCGCGGCCTCGGCGGCCTGCTGCTCGGCCAGCACCGAGCCCAGGTACGCCTCCTGCACGCGCGGATTGTTCTTGACCGCCTCGGGCGTGTCGAAGGCGATCACCTCGCCATACACGACGACGGCGATGCGGTCGGCCAAGCCGAACACGACGCCCATGTCATGTTCCACGGTCAGCAGCGTCTTGCCCACCGTCACCTCGCGGATGAGCTCGATGAAGCGCTTCGTCTCGCTCTTGCTCATACCCGCGGTGGGCTCGTCGAGCAGGATCACGTTGGCTCCGCCGGCGATGGTGATGCCGATCTCCAGCGCGCGCTGCTCGGCGTAGGTCAGGTTCATCGCCAGGGTGTCGCGTTTTTTGTGCAGCCCGATGCGGTCCAGCAGTTCCTCGGCGCGCTCGTTGACATCGTCCAGGTCGGCCAGAAACTTCAGAAAGGTGTAGCGGTAGCCCAGGCTCCACAGCACTCCGCAGCGCAGGTTCTCGAAGACGCTGAGCTTGGGGAAGATGTTGGTGATCTGAAAGCTCCGACTCAGCCCCAGTCGATTGATCTGAAACGGCTTTTTGCCGTCGATGCGCTGGCCGTTGAGCAGAATCTCGCCGCTGGAGGGCTCGAAGCGCCCGCTGATCAGGTTGAACAGCGTGGACTTGCCGGCGCCGTTGGGCCCGATGACGGCGACGCGCTCGCCGGCGCGCACCGCCAGGTTGGCGCCGCGGATGATTTCGGTCTTGCCAAAGCGCTTCCAGACGTCGCGCAACTCCAGCGCGGGGGTGTCCGAGGGGTTGGGGGTGGTGTGCATGTCAGGCCATCTCCCGCCGTTTGATTTCCTTTTCGATGTCGATCTGGATCTCGCTCCAGTGCTCGCGGAAGCGCCGGCGCGTCACCTCGAACAGGCCGATGCCGGTCAACATCACGAACACCGAGCCAAACCAGCTCTCGACCGCACGGGTGTCGAGCGTCGCGCCCAGGTACTGCACCTCGGGGCCGATCGCCGCATTGAGCTGCAGGTGGTACACCATCTCGATGACGCCGCCCGCCCCCAGCAGGGCCACCAACCCCGTCACGGCCAGGGCCAGGTAGCTGCCCCACAGCTCGCGCAGCCGGCCGAACGCCGCCACCCGCAGGTTCATCATGATCAGGCCGGCGATGCCACCCGGCGCATACATCACCATGAACAGGAACACCAGCCCCAGGTACAGCAGCCACGCCTTCGTCAGCTCGGACAGCAGCACGAGCGCCAGCACCATCAGCACACCGCCGATGATGGGCCCGAAAAAGAACGTCGCCCCACCCAGAAAGGTGAACAGCAGGTAGGCGCCCGAGCGCAGTGGCCCGACCACCTCGGCCGTGACGATCTCGAACTGGATCGCGCCCAGCCCGCCCGCGATGCCGGCGAAAAATCCCGAAATCATGAACGCCAGATAGCGCACGACCTGGGTGTTGTAGCCGACGAACTCCACCCGCTCCGGGTTGTCGCGCACGGCATTCAGAATGCGCCCGAGCGGCGTGCGGGTGAAGGCGTACATGGCCGCCACGCAGACGAAGGTGTAGAGGGCGATCAGGTAGTACACCTGCACCGCTGGACCGAAGGTGATGCCCAGCACCGGGTCGCCGACCACGCGGTTGGCGCTGATGCCCGCCTCGCCGCCGAAGAAGTCCGAAACCATCAGCGACAGCGCGAACACCAGCTCGCCGACACCGAGCGTGATCATGGCAAACGGGGTGCCCGACTTCTTGGTGGTGACGTAGCCAAACAGGATGGCGAAGAAAAAGCCTGCCACGCCCCCGATCAGCGGTATCAGCGACACTGGCACCGCCAACGTCCCCGCAGACACCTTGAGCAGCGTGTGGATGGCCACGTACGAGCCCAGCCCGCTGTAGACCGCATGGCCGAAGCTGAGCATGCCGCCCTGGCCGAGCAGCAAGTTGTACGACAGGCAGGCGATGATGGCGATGCCCATCTGCGCCAGCATGCTGATCGACAGGTTGCTGGTGAACACCTGCGGCGCCAGCAGCAGCACCAGCGCAAACAGCGTCCAGATGATCCAGCGCCCGACGTTGTAGGGCTCGAACTGGTAATAAGCCTTGCTCATGGTTCTCGTCTCGCAGGGATCAGTGGTCGCGCGTGCCCAGCAACCCCTTGGGGCGGAAGATCAGAATCAGCACGAGGAACAGGTAGGGCAGCACCGGCGCCACCTGCGACAGGGTCAGCCTCAGGAAATCCTTGTTGCGCATCGATTCCGACAGCGCCAAGCCCAGCCCCTCCAGCAGCGATCCGATGGAGTGATCCATCGCCACCGCGAAGGTCTGAATCACGCCAATCAGCAGGGACGCGAGGAATGCCCCGGGCAGCGACCCCAGACCGCCGATCACCACCACCGCGAACACCAGCGAACCCAGCGTCGCCGCCATGGCCGGCTCCGTCACGAAGGTGCTGCCACCGATCACGCCGGCCAGACCCGCCAGCCCCGTGCCGACCCCGAACACCATCATGAACACGCGCGGCACGTTGTGCCCCAGCGCTTCCACCATGTGCGGGTGACTCAGCGCCGCTTGGATGACCAGACCCACGCGGGTACGGGTGATGAGCAGCCACAGGCCAACCAGCATCAACACCGCCACCAGCATCATGAACGCGCGCGTGGCCGGAAACGGCGTGCACACCGCGCCTTGGCACAACTCTGCGGCCGCGCGGCCCCAGGTGAATGCCATCGTGTCCTGCGCGGTGTGGATCAGGGTAAACGCCGGCCCTTGCAGCAGCTCCGGCGGACGGAAGTTGACCGCCGTGCGACCCCAGACGAGCTGCACCAGCTCCAACACCACATACGACAGGCCAAAGGTGATCAACAGCTCTGGCACGTGGCCAAACTTGTGGACCTTGCGCAGGCTGTACTTCTCGAACAGCGCCCCGGCCACCCCGACCAGCACGGGGGCAATCAGCAGCGCCGGCCAGAAGCCGACGATGCCGGACATGGCATAGGCGAAGTACGCCCCCAGCATGTAGAAGCTCGCATGGGCGAAGTTGAGCACCCCCATCATGGAGAAGATGAGAGTCAGCCCGGAGCTGAGCATGAACAGCAACAGCCCGTAGCTCACACCGTTGAGCAGCGAGACGATGACGAATTCCATGGCGGGGCGTCACGCGAAAGGATCGAAGAAAACCGACGGTGGGCAAAGGCCTGCCCCATCCGGACACAACCGACTAGTCGGCGTGCCCGGATCGTCGAGGCGGCGGAGAAAAAGCCCTGCGACACGAGGGGCAAAGCCCTCCGCTCCGCATCAGTTGGGCCGCTGCATGGCGCAGCTGGTGGGCGTGCTGGACACGTAGGACGGGAATTCACGCACCAAGGCAAACGTCATGCCGGTGTTTTCCACGCTGTAGGTGAACTTGTTGTCCGTCTTTTGCCAGCGCGACAGATACAGCGGCTGCTGCAGTTGGTGGTCGGTCTTGCGCATCTCGACCTCGCCGTTGTAGCTGGTGAACTTCAGGCCCTCCAGCTCCTTGGCGACCTTGACCGGATCCGTGGACTTTGCCCGGGCCATCGCCTCGCTCAGCCCGCGGTAGATGTGGATGACCGAGCCCGTATAGAAGTCGGCGTTGAACTTCTGCTGGAACTCGTTTTGCCACTGCGAGTACTCGCCACCCATGTGGTAGTGGTTGTACGAGACCTGATACACCTTGCCCGCGGCGGTCTGCCCCAGCGCCGTCGGCGTGCCGGTGCCACCGGCGTAGTAGGTGTAGAACTTGCCGTTGTAGCCCCCTTCGACCGCGGCCTTGACCAGCAGCGCCAGGTCCGAGCCCCAGTTGCCGGTGATCACCGCGTCGGCGCCAGAGGCCTTGATCTTGGCGATATAGGGCGCAAAGTCGCGCACCTGCGCCAGCGGGTGCAGGTCCTCGCCGACCACCTGGATGTCGGGCCGCTTGCGCGCCAGCAACTCCTTCGCGAACTTGGCCACCTGATGGCCGTGCGAATAGTTCTGGTTGAGCAGATAGACCTTCTTGACGTCGGTTTCGTCCTTCATGAAGGTGGTCAGTGCCTCCATCTTCATCGAGGTATCCGCGTCGAAGCGGAAGTGCCAGTAATTGCACTTGCTGTTGGTGAAATCCGGATCCACCGCCGAGTGGTTCAGGAACACGACCTCTTTGCCCGGATTGCGCGCATTGTGGCGCGCCACGGCCTCGATCAGCGCACCGGCCACCGACGAGCCATTGCCCTGCGTGATGTAGCGGATGCCCTGGTCGATGGCGGACTGCAGCGCCGTCAGACTCTCGGCCGGGCTGAGCTTGTTGTCGAACGGCACCACCTCCCACTTGACGCCAGCGGGGTTGTGCTTGTTGGGGCCGCTGAACTTCTCGGCGAAGAACTGAAAGCTCTTGACCTGGTTCGAGCCGACCGGCGCCATCAGGCCCGACAGCGGGTCGATCCAGGCGATTTTGACGGTCTGTCCCGCCAGCGGGGCGTTCGCGGCGGCGGACGCCTGCTCACGTTTGGCCTGACGCGCATTTTGCGCTTGCGCCACGCTGGTCAGCGCCAGACCAACCATGGCGGCCACCGCGAGGGTCTTGAATGCGAACTTCATGCGCTTGTCTCCTTTTATGGGTGGTGGAACGGAATCGAGCTTAGCCATCTGTTGCGGTGCAGCGATCAGGGAAACCCCGCAGAGTTATCACCTTGGCGACTGTCCTTGGGGTGACATTTTTCGTCGAGGCGCGGCCCGCGACTCAAAGCCCCGGAAGGCGGTAGTCGGCCAGCATTTCGCGCAGCTTGACCTTTTGCATCTTGCCGGTGGCGCCCAGCGGGATCGCATCGACGAACACCACGTCGTCGGGGATCTGCCACTTGGCGAGTTTGCCCTCGTAAAACGCCAGCAGTTCCTCGCGCGTGACCTCGGCATCCGGCTTTTTGACCACGACGACGATCGGTCGTTCGTCCCACTTGGGGTGTTTGACACCGATGCAGGCCGCCATCAGGATCGCCCGGTGGGCCATGGCGATGTTCTCGACGTCGATGGAGCTGATCCATTCGCCGCCCGACTTGATGACGTCCTTGCTGCGGTCGGTGATCTGCATGTACCCGTCGGCGTCGATGGTGGCCACATCGCCGGTCGGAAACCACCCGTCCACCAGCGGGCTGGGCTTGTCGCTGCGGTAGTAGTCGCGGATCACCCAGGGGCCCCGAACCATCAGTTCGCCCTGGGTCACACCGTCCCAAGGCAGCTCACGCCCGTCCGTATCGACGATCTTCATATCGATGCCAAAGATCGCCCGCCCCTGCTTGAGGCGGATCTTCATCTGCTCTTCCTCGGGCAGCGCCAGGTGCTTGTTCTTGAGCGTGCACAGCGTGCCCAGCGGGCTCAACTCCGTCATGCCCCAAGCGTGCAGCACCTCCACCCCGTACTGCTCGCGGAAGGCGGTGATCATCGCCGGCGGGCAGGCCGAGCCACCGATGACCGTGCGCTTGAGCGCCGGCAAGCGCAACCCATTCGCCCCCATGTGGGCCAGCAGCATCTGCCAGACGGTCGGCACGCCGGCGGCAAACGTCACCCACTCGGACGCCAACAGTTCGTAGACCGATTTGCCGTCGAGCTGCCCGCCGGGGAACACCAGCTTGCACCCGATGGCCGCCGCCGAATACGGGAGACCCCAGGCATTGACGTGGAACATCGGCACCACGGGCAACACGGCGTCGCGCGCGCTCAGGCACATCACGTCCGGCAGCGCCGCGGCGTAGGCGTGCAGGATGGTGGACTTGTGGCTGTAGAGCGCCGCCTTCGGGTGCCCGGTGGTGCCGCTCGTGTAGCACATGCTGCTTGCCGTATCGTCGGAAAAGCGCGGCCAGTCGTAGGTGGCCGGATGGGCGCCGATCCACGACTCGTAGCTCACCAGATTGGGCACCGTGCCGTCGGCCGTCAGCCGCGCCAGGTGCGCGTCGTCGCACAGCGCCACCCAGCGCTGGACGGTCGGACATTTGTCGTGGATGCCCTTGACGATGGGCCAGAACGTCATGTCGAACGCCAGGACGCGGTCCTCGGCGTGGTTGACGATCCAGGCGATCTGCTCGGGCAGCAGGCGCGGGTTGATGGTGTGCAGCACGCGGCCGGAGCCGCTGACGCCAAAGTACATCTCGAAGTGGCGATAGCCGTTCCAGGCCAGGGTGGCCACCCGCTCGCCCAGGCCGATGTCCATCGCGTCCAGCGCACGCGCGAGTTGGCGGGCACGTCCGGCGGCCTCGCCATAGGTGGTGCGGTGGATGTCGCCCTCGACGCGGCGCGAGACGATCTCGACGTCGCCATGGTGGCGCGCGGCGTGTTCGATCAGGTCAGAAATGAGCAAGGGGCGGTCTTGCATCAAGCCCAGCATGGAAGGCTCTCCTCGTGGTAGGGGGTGGTTTGGAGCGGCACCGAAATCGGCACCGGCTCCGTTAAGCTTACGACTATTGCAAGGTCGCCTCGCCCCCGTCATCCTGACAAACCCGCGGACGGCGCGCGATTTGTCGCCTCTTCGACAGCTTCCGATACGCTGGCCCCCAACCGCTGCCCGCCATGACCCTTGACGCCCGCAGTCCCGCCCGCGTATTTCTGTCCCAGCAGCCGTGGTTCGCGTCGCTTGACGGCGGCATGCGGCAGACGCTGATCGACGCCATGCTCATGCAGCGGGCCGGCCGGGGCGAGTTGCTGGTCCGTCGGGGCACGCCGGTGGATGCCTGGTGGGCGGTGCTGTCGGGCATGGCCAAATTGCAGACCGAAGGTCCCGACGGTCGCGTATCGGCCTTTCTGGGCGTGCCCGCGGGTGATTGGTTTGGCGAGGGTACGGTGCTCAACGGCGGTCTGTGGCGCTACGACGTGGTGGCGCTGCGCGACACCACCCTGATCGGGCTGCCGTTGCCCCATTTTCAGACCCTCTACCGCACCAGCCTGCCGTTCAACCATTACCTCATCCAACGCCTGAACCTGCGGCTGGGGCAGGCCATGACCGCCATCGAAGCCGGCCGGCTGCGCTCGCCCGAGGAACGAGTAGCCCAGTACCTGACCATGTTTTGCGGCTCGGGCGTGCGCAAGATCACCCTGTCGCAAGAGGATCTGGGCCACCTCGCCGGTCTGTCGCGGCAGACCACCAACCGGGTGCTCAAGGCATTCGAGGCGAACGGCTGGATTTCGCTGGAATTCAGCCGTGTCGATGTGCTGCAGCCCGAAGCGTTGGAGACGCTGCTGAACGACCGCGGCTGAGGCCCCGCTGCGGGCAAGGTTGCCCGCCGGGCGGGACAATCGCGCCATGGATGCCGATGTCCCCGCGCTCACACTGCAGCCGGCGCGCTTTGCCGCCCTGGGGCCAGCCTACTGCCAAGCCGTCGCGCCGCAGCCTTTGCCGGCACCGGCCTGGGTTGGCATCAGCCCCCCGGCTGCGCGTGCGCTGGGCCTGCCCCAGGGCTGGACCGACGAACGCCATCTGCACGCGCTCAGCGGCAACGGCCTGCTGCCCGGGGCCGTGCCCGTGGCCACGGTCTACAGCGGACACCAGTTTGGCGTCTGGGCCGGCCAACTCGGCGACGGGCGGGCGCTGCTGCTCGGGGATCGGGCGGGGCCCGACGGCGTGTGGGAGGTTCAGCTCAAAGGCAGCGGCCGCACGCCCTACTCGCGCATGGGCGACGGCCGCGCGGTGCTGCGCAGCTCGATCCGGGAGTTTTTGGCGTCGGAGGCCATGCACGCCCTGGGCATCCCGACCACGCGCGCGCTGTGCGTGACCGGCTCGCCCGCCCCGGTGTGGCGGGAGACGGTCGAGACCGCGGCCGTCGTGACCCGCCTCGCACCAAGCTTCGTGCGGTTCGGGCATTTCGAGCACTTCGCCAGTCTGCGGGACGAGGCCGGACTGCGGGCGCTGGCCGACTTCGTCATCGACCACTTTTACCCCGGCTGCCGCCAACCCGAGGGCCCTGCGGACACGGCACCGTGGCACGACCCCGCCCTGGACGGCCCGTCCCTGCCCTGGGCGACCGAGGGCTGCGCCAACCCGTATGCCCGACTGCTGGAAGCGGTGGTGCGCCGCACCGCGACACTGCTGGCCGCGTGGCAGGCCGTCGGTTTTTGCCACGGGGTGATGAACACCGACAACATGAGCATCCTGGGACTGACGCTGGACTACGGCCCGTACCAGTTTCTGGATGCGTTTGATTCGCGGCACATCTGCAACCATTCGGATCACGGCGGGCGCTACGCCTACGCACGCCAGCCGCAGGTGGCCTACTGGAATCTGCACTGTCTGGCGCAGGCGCTGGTGCCCCTGCTCGACGATACCGAGCAGGCGCTGGCGGCGCTCACTCCCTACCGGGGAACTTTCCTCAACGCTCTGCACCGGCGCATGAACGCCAAGCTTGGCCTGGGCGCGCTACAGGGGGGCGACGCCGATCGGGTGGAGGCGCTGCTGCGCCTGATGGAGGTTGACCGGGTGGACTACCCCATCTTCTGGCGACGCTTGACCGATGCCGTGGCCGAGGGCGCACTGGCCCACAAGGCCGGGGTCGCCATCGGTGCGCTCGGCCCGGTGCGCGACCTGTTCCTGCAGCGCGATGCCTTTGACGCCTGGGCCGCCGAATGGCGGACCCGTGCCCAGACCGAAGGGCGCGACGCCACCCTACAGCGCATGCGCCGGGCCAACCCGCGGGTGGTGCTGCGCAACCACTTGGCCCAACTGGCCATCGAGCGCGCACAGGCGGGCGACCCGAGCGGCGTGGCCGAACTGCTCGACGCCCTGCTCCACCCCGACGCCGACCCCGACCACCCCGCGCTGACCGACTTTCCGCCCGAATGGGCCAGCCGGCTGTGCATCAGTTGCTCCTCCTGACCCACGACCATGGTATACCCCCTGGCAAAGACCGACGACGAGTGGCGCGAGGTGCTGCGCGTCAAGATCGACCGCGGCGAGGCCGAGCCGCTGGCTTTCGAGGTGACGCGCCGCGCCGCGACGGAGCGCCCCTTCAGCGGCCGCTACGAGACCTGGTGGCAACCGGGCCGCTACCACTGCGTGGCCTGCGGCACCCACCTGTTCGACAGCGACACCAAGTTCGATGCCGGCTGCGGCTGGCCCAGCTTTTGGCAGGCCCGCCCGGGCGCGATCGTGCAACGGCTGGACCGCAGCCACGGCATGGTCCGCACCGAAACGCTGTGCGCCGGCTGCGGCGCCCACCTCGGCCATGTGTTCGACGACGGTCCTCCGCCGACGGGCCTGCGCTTCTGCATGAACTCGGCTGCGCTGCATTGGCAGCCGCTGTAATCCGGCGCTCCCGCCCGTCAGCCGCGATAATCCCTGTCCATGCGTTTGCTGATCGACTTTTTCCCGATCGCGCTCTTCTTCGTCGCCTACAAGTGGCACGGCATCTACGCGGCCACCGCCGTGCTGATGGTCGCCACGGCGGTGCAAATGGGCCTGATCTACGCCATCGACCGCCGCCTGCAAACCGTGCAGAAGGTTACCCTGCTGCTGGTGCTGGTGTTTGGCGCGCTCACCCTGACGCTGCAGGACGAGCGCTTCATCAAATGGAAGCCGACCGTGCTCTACGGTGCGATGGCGCTGGCGCTGGCAGCAGCCTTGTGGGGCTGGAAAAAAAACATCTTGCAGGTGCTGCTGGGCAGCCAGCTCAAGCTGCCGGCGCCGGTGTGGTTGCGCCTTGCGGTGGCCTGGATTGGCTACTGCGCTTTCATGGCGGCACTGAATGCCTACGTGGCGGCCTATTTTTCCACCGACGCATGGGTGGACTTCAAGCTCTGGGGCTATGTGTTCCCGGTGCTGTTCCTGGTTGGACAGGGGCTGTACGTCGCCCGCCATCTCAAGGATGACCCCGCATGAACAGCGACCACCCCTGGCCCACCGCCGACGGCCTGGAGCAGGCCCTGCGCGCGGCCCTCTCCCCCACGCGCCTGGAGGTCATCGACGAAAGCGCGGCGCACGCCGGCCACGCGGGGGCCAATGGCCAGGGCCATGGCACGCATTTTCGGGTGCGCATCGCGGCCCCAGCCCTGGCCGGGCTGAACCGGGTAGCCGCCCACCGGCTTGTGTATGATGCGCTGCAGCCCGCATTCGCGGCCGGGCTGCACGCGCTGGCCATCGAGGTGCTGCGCGATTGATGGCCAGCGCCGCGACGCCGGTTTTTTCCGACCTTCCCTCTCTCGGACACTCCTCCCATGAACAACGTATTGTCGCGCGTGGCCGTCGCCACGTGCCTGGCGGCCGGGCTGGCCATGCCGGCCCTGGCCCAGAACGTCGCCATCGTCAACGGCAAGCCCGTGCCCATGGCGCGGCTCAAGGCGCTCGAACAGCAAATGGCCCGCTCGGGCCGCCCGGTGGACGATGCCGTGCGCCAGCAGTTGCGCGAAGAAGCCATCCTACGCGAAATCTTCGTGCAAGAGGCCGACAAGCGCGGCCTGCGCAGCTCGCCCGAGGTCAAGGCCCAGCTCGAACTGGCCACGCAGACCATTCTGATTCGCGAACTGTTCGCCGACTACCAGCGTCGCCACCCTGTGACGGACGCCGACCTGAAGGCCGAATACGACCGCCTCAACGCCACCAGCGGGCAGGAATACCGCGCCCGACACATCCTGCTCGCCAGCGAGGATGAGGCCAAAGCCATCATCGCGGAGCTGGGCAAAGGCGCGCGCTTCGAGGAGCTGGCCAAGCAACGCTCGAAGGACCCGGGCTCTGGGGCCAACGGCGGGGATCTCGATTGGGCCACGCCGGACGTGTTCGTGCCGGAGTTCTCGCAAGCCATGGTCAAGCTGGGCAAGGGCCAAACGACCTCGGCCCCGGTCAAAACGCCGTTTGGCTGGCACGTGATCCGCGTCGATGACGTGCGCAAGGCGCAACTGCCCCCTCTGGACGATATCAAGCCGCAGCTCCAGCAGCAATTGCAGCAGCAGCGCCTGGCCGAGTTCCAGGAATCGCTGCGCAGCAAGGCCAAGGTGCAATAAGGCCCCTGACCCGCCGCCGCGGGGGTCAATCCCCGCGGTGCGCGGGCGCCTGGCCCACCTGCGGCACCGGCCACAGCGCCAGGGCGGAATGGGCCAAGGGATACAGGCCGTACAGCACCGACACGGCCACGGCAGACGAGGCGTCGTACCCCAACGGGGCCAAGGCAGCGATGGCCGCCGCCTCCCGCGTGCCCCAGCCGCCAAATCCCACGGGCACCGTGGCCAACACAAAGATGGGGACGGCGGCCACGGCCAACGCCTCCCAGGGCAGCGGGGCGCCGATGGCTCGCGCGCCACAATACAGGGCCGTCACCGACGCGGTCTGCACGACCAACGATCCCGCCATCTGACGCGCACAGTGCCACCCTGGCTGGTGACTCGCCAGCCGGTGCCACCACCGCAACGCCGGCCGCCGCAGCAACGCCCAGCCCGCCAGCCACCGGGGTGTCACGCGCAGGGCGGCATACGGCAAAACCGCCATCCCGACCGCCGCGCCGACGGCCAGCAGGGCCAGCCACCCAGCCGACACCGCCCCCAGCCGTTGAACGACCGCCGGCCAGCCCGTCGCGGGCGCCCACCACAACCCCGCGCCCAGGGCCAGAGACCCCAGAATCACCAGCCCCCACAGGCCGCTCACACGGTCCAGCACCACGGACACGCCGGCCTCCAGCACGGGCATGCCGCGCCGGTGCAGGCCCCAGGCCCGCAGCATGTCGCCGCCCACCACCGCCCCTGGCAGCACGACATTGGCCGCCACCCCCCGAAAATACACCGGCACGATCCACGACAGCGGGGCCGGGTGCCCCAGCCATGCCGCCAGATCGCGCCAGCGCCAGGCCGACGCCACATTGCCCAACAGGCTGCTCAGCAAACCCGCGAGCACCCAGCCGGGATCCGCCTGGGCCAGAATCGACAGCACCCGATCGGGCTGCACCCAGGCCAGAATGGCCCCGAGCAGCGCGAGCGCGACCGCCACGCGCCACAACCGTCGCCAGCGCGGCGCCGGGTTGGCGGGCGCCACACCGGTCATGCGCGACGGCCGCCGGCGGCCGGCTCGGGCAGATCGCGCGTGTGGTACTGCGGCCGCCCGGAGCCCTCGTGATAGACGCGGATCAGCAACTCCCCAGTCAGGCCGGCGACGATCAGCTGCGCTCCCATGAGGACGGCCATCACCCCCACCATCAACAGCGGCCGCGCGCCGATATCCTCGCCGCTGAGCTTGACCGCAAACAGGTAGAGCAGAATCAGCAGCCCCGGAGTCAACAGCCACAACCCCAGCCCGCCAAACGCGTGCAGCGGCCGCTGCCGGTAGCGCAGAAAGAACACGATCAGCACCAGATCCAGAATGACGCGGAAGGTGCGGTCGATGCCGTACTTGGACTGACCGCGCGTGCGCGCATGGTGGCGCACCGGCATTTCTTCGATCCGGGCGCCCACCTCCCGGGCCAGGGACGGGATGAAGCGGTGCAACTCGCCATACAGGTGGATGCGCTCGATGATCTCGCGCCGGTAAGCCTTCAGCGCGCAGCCGTAGTCGTGCAGGCGCACGTCCGTCGCCCACGAGATCAGCCGGTTGGCCAGCACCGACGGCAGGCGCCGCGACAGCGCCTTGTCCTGGCGCTGATGGCGCCAGCCCGAGATCATGTCCACGGAGGGGTCGGTCTCGAGACGTTCGATCATCGCCGGAATGTCCAGCGGGTCGTTCTGCAGATCGCCATCCAGCGTCACGATGTAGCGCCCGCGCGCGCGCTCGAAACCGGCCTGCAGCGCGGTCGACTGGCCATAGTTGCGCGCCAGGGCCACGGGCCGCAGCCATGGGCGGTCGGCAGCCAGTTCGGCCAGGATCTGCGGGCTGCCGTCGCGCGAGCCATCGTCCACGCAAATCAGCTCGAAGGACCAGCGGGTGGCCTCCAGAGCCTCCCCCACCCGGGCCACCAGGTCATGCAGGTTCTCCCGCTCGTGGTAAACGGGGATCACCACGGAAATGTCGGGCGCGGCATCGCCGGGGTGAGGGGACGGGGGGATGCTGGGGCGGCTGTCGATCGGCATGCGGCGGCGCAATCGGGGTGAAACGGTGGAATCGACGCGACGGCGCGGTGCCCGGCACGTCGCCCTGTTCGCCGCATTGTAGTCACCGGTGTCTATACTGCACCCCGTTTGGCGCCCCATTCGATCCGGCACGGCCGACCGCGGCAGCCGTCCGCCGCTGGCACGGGCTCACCCTCTCCGCTTTCGTTCCATGTCCGCCTCCGCTCTCCCCTCCCCCGCCCCCGTGCGCATCACCGTCGCCGGCGCCGGCTACGTCGGCCTGGCCAACGCGCTGTTGCTGGCGCAGCACCACCCGGTGACGGTGCTGGACATCGACCCGCGGCGCGTGGCGGCGCTGCAGGCGCGCCGCCCCACCGTCCACGACGCGCTGGCGGAGCAATGGCTGCGCGAGCGCGCCGACCTGCAGCTGGCCGCCACCACCGACGCGGCGCAGGCGCTGGCCGGCGCCGACGTCGTCGTCATCGCCACCCCCACCGACTACGACCCCGTCACCAACGCGTTCGACACCTCCAGCGTCGAGGCGGTGGCGGCGCAGGCGCTGGCCGCCCACCCGGGCAGCACGCTCGTCATCAAGTCCACCGTGCCGGTGGGCTTCACCGCGCGGCTGCGCCAGCGCCACGGCACCGACCGCATCGTCTTCTCGCCCGAATTCCTGCGCGAGGGCCGCGCGCTGGAGGACAACCTCGCCCCCAGCCGCATCGTCGTCGGCGACCGCGGCCCGCGCGGGCAGCTCGTCGCCGAGCTGCTGCGCCAGGGCTGCCGCGCGCCCGAGCGCGTGCCGGTGCTGCTGACCGACCCGACCGAGGCCGAGGCGATCAAGCTGTTCGCCAACACGTATCTGGCCATGCGCGTGGCGTTCTTCAACGAGCTGGACACCTACGCCGCCACGCACGGGCTGGACACCCGCCAGATCATCGACGGCGTGTGCCTGGACCCGCGCATCGGCGCCGGCTACAACAACCCCAGCTTCGGCTACGGTGGCTACTGCCTGCCGAAGGACACCAAACAGCTGCTGGCCAACTACCGCGACGTGCCGCAGAACCTGATCGCCGCCATCGTCTCGGCCAACGCCACGCGCAAGGACTTCATCGCCGACGACGTGCTGCGCCGGCTGCAGACGCTGCCCACCCCCGGCGGGCGCGCCCCGGTGGTCGGCGTCTACCGCCTCGTCATGAAGCAGGGCTCGGACAACTTCCGCGCCTCGGCCATCCAGGGCGTCATGAAGCGCCTGAAAGCCAAGGGCGTGCCGGTGATCGTCTACGAGCCGGCCTACGACGGCGACGACTTCTTCCGCTCGCCGGTGCTGAAGGACCTGGCGGCCTTCAAGGCGCAGGCCGACCTGATCCTGGCCAACCGCCACTACCCGGACCTGGACGACGTCGCCGCCCGCGTCTACACGCGCGACCTGTTCGGGGGCGACGCATGAGGGTGTTCATCACCGGCACCGCCGGCTTCATAGGCTTTCACCTGGCGCGGCGGCTGCTGGAGGAAGGCCACGCCGTGCACGGCTTCGATGGCCTGACCGACTACTACGACGTGCGGCTCAAGCACCGCCGCCACGCGCTGCTGCGCGAACACCCCGGATTTGCCGCCACCGAGGCGATGCTGGAAGACCTGCCGGCGCTTGAGGCCGCCGCGCGCGCCGCGCAGCCCGACGTCATCGTCCACCTGGCCGCGCAGGCCGGCGTGCGCTACAGCCTGGAAAACCCGCGCGCTTATGTGGATGCCAACCTCATCGGCACCTTCCACGTGCTGGAGGTGGCTCGAGCACTCAAGCCGCGCCACCTGCTGATGGCCTCCACCAGCAGCGTCTATGGCGCCAACGACACCCTGCCGTTTGACGAGCAACAGAAGACCGACTGGCCGCTGACCTTGTATGCCGCCACCAAGAAGGCCAACGAGGCGATGAGCCACGCCTGGGCGCACATCCACGGCGTGCCGACGACGATGTTTCGCTTCTTCACCGTCTATGGCCCGTGGGGGCGGCCGGATATGGCGCTGTTCAAGTTCACCCGCGGGATTCTGGAGGGCACGCCGATCGACATCTACAACCACGGCGAGATGTGGCGCGACTTCACCTACGTGGACGACCTCGTGCACGCGATCCGGCTGCTGATCGATGCGGTGCCGCCGGTGCTGGATGCGCGCACGCCGCAGCACGGCTGGCAGCCGGTGGAGGGCGACACGCTCAGCCCCGCCGCGCCGTGGCGCGTCGTCAACATCGGCAACTCCGACAAGGTGCGGCTGCTGGACTTCGTCGAAGCGATCGAAGCCGAAGTGGGCCGCCCTGCGCAGCGCCGTTATCTGCCGATGCAGACCGGGGACGTGCCGGCCACCTGGGCCGATTGCACGCTGCTCAAGCGCCTGACCGGCTACGCGCCGCGCACGCCATTCCGCGAGGGCGTGGCGCGGTTCGTGCGGTGGTATCGGGAATACCACGGCCTCTGAGCCCCCGCAACGGCGCAAGCCCCCGCCGGCGAAGCGGCAGGGGCGAGGCCGAATCCGCAGGCGGGGCCAGGGGCCCCGCGCGGCTTTCAGTGCACCGTGTGCCCGAACAGGAACTGCCCCGGCGCACGCACCGGATCCACGTCCACCGGGATCTCGCTCTTGGGCGGGAAGCGCCCCTCGAGGATCAGCTTGGACAGCGGGTTCTCGATGCG
Source organism: Tepidimonas sp. (assembly GCF_036825565.1). GTDB lineage: Bacteria > Pseudomonadota > Gammaproteobacteria > Burkholderiales > Burkholderiaceae_C > Tepidimonas. The sequence continues at coordinate 80,404 of NZ_DAISXZ010000002.1, forward strand.
CTGCTGGATCGCGCGCTTCAGCGGCCGCGCGCCGAACACCGGGTCGTAGCCGACCTTGGCCAGCTCCTCCAGCGCCGCGTCGGTGAACGTCAGCGTCAGGTCCAGCTTGGCCAGCCGCTCCTGCAGCGTGCGCAGCTGGATGCGGGCGATGTTCTTGATGTGCTCGCTGCCGAGCGGGTGGAACACCACCGTCTCGTCGATGCGGTTAAGGAACTCGGGGCGGAAGTGCGCCTTGAGCTCCTCCCACACCGCGTCCTTGATGTCCTCCATGTCGTGGCCCTGCTGCGCCAGCTGCTGGATGCGCTGCGAGCCAATGTTGGAGGTCATCACGATGACGGTGTTCTTGAAGTCCACCGTGCGGCCCTGGCCGTCAGTCAGCCGGCCGTCGTCGAGCACCTGCAGCAGCACGTTGAACACGTCCGGATGGGCCTTTTCGACCTCGTCGAGCAGCACGACGCTGTAGGGCTTGCGCCGCACCGCCTCGGTCAGGTAGCCTCCCTCCTCGTAGCCGACGTAGCCCGGCGGCGCGCCGATCAGGCGGCTGACGGAATGCTTCTCCATGAACTCGCTCATGTCGATGCGGATCATGTGCTGCTCGCTGTCGAACAGGAAGGCCGCCAGCGCCTTGCACAGCTCGGTCTTGCCAACCCCCGTCGGCCCAAGGAACAGGAAGCTGCCCAGCGGCCGGTTCGGGTCGCTCAAGCCCGCGCGGGCGCGGCGGATGGCGTTGGAGACGGCAGCGATCGCCTCGTCCTGGCCGACCACGCGCTCGTGCAGCCGCGCCTCCATCTGCAGCAGCTTGTCACGCTCGCCCTGCATCAGCTTGCTGACCGGAATGCCGGTGGCACGCGAGACCACCTCGGCGATTTCCTCGGCACCGACCTGCGTGCGCAGCAGTTTGAAGCCCTTGGCGCCGTCCTTGCCGGCCTCGCGCGCCTGCGCCTCCTGCAGCCGGCGCTCCAGCTCCGGCAGGCGGCCGTACTGCAGCTCGGCGACTTTGTTGAAGTCGCCCTTGCGCTTGAGCTCCTCGATCTGAAAGCGGATGCGGTCGATTTCCTCCTTGATCTGCGCCGAGCCCTGCACCTGCGCTTTCTCGGCCTTCCAGACCTCTTCCAGATCCGCGTACTCACGCTCCAGCCGCGCGATCTCCTCCTCGATCAGCTCCAGCCGTTTGCGCGAGGCCTCGTCGGTCTCCTTACGCACCGCCTCGCGCTCGATCTTAAGCTGGATCAGGCGCCGCTCCAGCCGGTCCATCGCCTCCGGCTTGGAGTCGATCTCCATCTTGATGCGCGCGGCGGCCTCGTCGATCAGGTCGATGGCCTTGTCCGGCAGGAAGCGGTCGGTGATGTAGCGGTGCGACAGCTCCGCCGCAGCGACGATGGCCGGGTCGGTGATCTCCACGCCGTGGTGCAGCTCGTATTTCTCTTGCAGGCCGCGCAGGATGGCGATAGTAGCCTCGACGCTGGGCTCATCGACAAGCACCTTCTGGAAGCGCCGCTCCAGCGCGGCGTCCTGCTCGATGTACTTGCGGTATTCGTCCAGCGTGGTGGCACCGATGCAGTGCAGCTCGCCACGCGCCAAGGCGGGCTTGAGCATGTTGCCGGCGTCCATCGCGCCCTCGGCCTTGCCGGCGCCAACCATGGTGTGGATCTCGTCGATGAAGAGGATGATGCGCCCTTCCTCGGCGGCGATCTCCTTCAGCACCGCCTTCAAGCGCTCCTCGAACTCGCCGCGGTACTTGGCCCCGGCCAGCAGCCCCGCCATGTCCAGCGCCAGCACGCGCTTGTTCTTCAGCGTCTCCGGCACCTCGCCGTTGACGATGCGCTGCGCCAGGCCCTCGACGATGGCGGTCTTGCCGACCCCCGGCTCGCCGATCAGGACGGGGTTGTTCTTGCTGCGCCGCTGCAGGATCTGGATGGTGCGGCGAATCTCGTCGTCGCGGCCGATCACGGGATCGAGCTTGCCCTGGCGGGCGCGCTCGGTCAGATCCAGCGTGTATTTCTTCAGCGCCTCGCGCTGGTTCTCGGCTTCGGGGCTGTTCACGGCTTGTCCTCCTCGCACGGCATCGATGGCGGCCTCCAGCGCCTTGCGGTTGAGGCCCGCGGCGCGCGCGGCGTCGGCCAGCATGATTTTGCTGTCGGCCAGCGCCAGCACAAACAGCTCGCTGGCGATGAACTGGTCGCCGCGCTTCAAGGCTTCCTTCTCGGCGGCCTGCAGCAGCGTGACCGTGTCACGGCCGACCTGCACCTGCTCCTGGCCCTGCACCTGCGGCAGGCGCTGCACGGCGTCGTCGGCGGCCTTCTTCAGCTGCGCGACGTTGACGCCGGCGCGCTGCAGCAGCGCCGGCGGGCCGTCCTGCTGCAGCAGCGCCGCCAGCACGTGCGCCGGCTCGATGTAGGCGTGGTCCTTGGCCAGCGCCATCGATTGCGCTTCGGCCAGGGCCTCCTGGAGCGAGGTGGTGAATTTGTCGGCTCGCATGCAATGGGCTCCGAAAGGGTTGACTGTCGACCCATGTGGGGCGACTGTGCGGTGCTTTCAAGCCCTGCGTGGTGGACGCAAGTCCAACGCCGGCGCGGGCAGCGACCGCGCGCCTCAGGCGTTCTTTGCCTCGATGCCCCAGCGCGCCAACGCCGCGTCGTCGCTGAGGCGCGCATCCACCCAGCGCGCGCCCTGGGGCGTGTGCTCCTTCTTCCAGAACGGCGCCTGGGTCTTGAGATAGTCCATCAGGAACTCGCACGCCTGAAACGCCTGGCCTCGGTGCGCCGAGGTCACCGCCACCAGCACGATCGGATCCTGCGGCTGCAGCACCCCGACGCGGTGGATGACGCGCACACCACGGATGTCGAAGCGCCGAGCCGCCTCGTCGATCATCGCCTCGATGGCGCGCTCGGTCATGCCGGGGTAGTGCTCCAGCTCGAGGGTGGCCACCGCCTCGCCGTCGTTGACGTCGCGCACGGTACCGAGGAACGCGCACACCGCGCCGACGCCGGCATCACCGGCGCGCAGCGCCGCCACCTCGGTGCCGAGGTCGAACGGCCCGGTCTGAATCGTCACGCTGCGCCGCTGGAGGGCCATGGCCTCACCCTCCGGTGACGGGGGGAAAAAACGCCACCTCGGCGCCGTGGTGCAGCGGCGCGGCCTCGTCGGCCATGACCTGATCGACCGACATGCGCAGCGCTCGCCCCCGCGCCAAGGCCTCCGCCCACCCCCCACCGCGGGCGATCAGCTCATCACGCAAGGCGCCCAAGGTCGCCGCGGACGTATCCACCTCGGTACTGGCAACGCCAATGGCCTCTCGAACGGCGGCAAAAAAACGGAGCTGGACTTTCATGTAACGCACGCTTGCGGTCAGGTCGAACGCGGCTACCATCATACCCGCGCCCTGCGCGCAGGCGACGGCATCGGCCCGTCAGTCCAGAAAGCCAGACAGCGGCAGGTAGCGCACGGTGTCGCCATGCGCGATCACGCTGCCGGCGGGGTTGTCCACCAGCCCATCGGCCCAGGCCACCGAGGTCAGTACCGACGAACTCTGGTTCGGGAACAGGTCCAGCCCGCCCACGCAATTGCGCCGCACTCGCAGGAATTCCCGGCGCTTATCGGCGCGCGGCAGATCGAAGTGCGCCACCATCGGCAGTGCGGGGGGCAGCGTCGGCGCGACCGTCGCCCCACCCAGGCGCAGCAAAAACGGCCGGGCCAACAGCACAAAGGTCACAAAGCTGGACACCGGGTTGCCCGGCAACCCCAGCACATGGCAGCGGCCTCGCCCGCCGGCGTGGGCGCGGTCGATCCACCCATGGGCAAACGGCTTGCCCGGCTTCATGGCAATCTGCCACAGGTCCAGCGCGCCCAGGGCCTGCACCACAGGCTTGACGTGGTCCTCCTCGCCCACCGACACCCCGCCGGTGGTGAGGATGACGTCGTGGTCGCGGGCGGCTTCGGTCAAGGCGGCTTGCGTCGCGGCCCGATCATCCGGGATGCGGCCCAGCACCGTCACCTCGCACCCCAAGCGCAGCAGCAGCGGCTCCAGAAAATAGCGGTTGGAGTTGTAAATCGCCCCCGGGGGCAGACGGTCGGCCGGCAGCTCGCCCGGCTGGATCAACTCATCCCCGGTGGAGGCCAGCGCCACCCGCACGCGGCGATGCACCCGCAGATTCGCGCTGCCGATGGAGGCCGCCAGGCCCAGATCGGCGGCCGACAGGCGTGTACCCGCCGCCAGCACCACCGCGCCCGCACGCACATCCTCGCCACGGCGGCGCACCCACTGACCCTCGGCCGGAACGGTGCCCAACCGCACCCAACCGTAGACGGCCTGGGCCTCCGCCGCATGCGCATCGGCCGGGGGCTGGGTAGGCGTCGCGTCCTCCTGCATCACCACGGCATCGGCCCCCGCCGGCATGGGTGCGCCGGTAAAGATGCGGGCCACCGTGCCCGGGGCCAGCTCGCAGCCAAAGTGCCCAGCCGGGATGCGCTGCGCCACCGGCAACGCCCGCCCCTCGGCCACGGCCCGGGCGATGTCCTCGCGTCGCACGGCATAGCCGTCCATCTGGCTGTTGTCAAACCCTGGCACATCCAGCGGCGATGCCAGATCGTGCGCCAGCACACGGCCGGCCGCCGCGGCGGTGGGGACCGTCTCCACCCCCGCCACAGGTTCGATGCTGGCCAGTAGGCGTTGCAGCGCGTCCTCCAGTCCCATCAGACCCGGACGGGCAGGCGCTGTGGCAGGCGATGCGGGGTTTGCAGCCATCCGCGCGCTCCTCAGTCACGGCCGGCGGCGACGATGCACGCCTTGACGCGCTCGACGTCTGCCGGCAACACCTGCACCCGCTTGGGCAATGCCTCGATGCCGGCAAACCGCGCCGGTCGCTCGGGCTCGCGCCCGATCGCCTCGACGATGGTGGCGGCAAACTTGATGGGCAGCGCCGTCTCCAGCACGATCATCGGCACGCCCGGCTGCAGGTGCTCGCGCGCCACCTTGACGCCGTCGGCGGTGTGCGGATCGATCAGCATGGCGTGGCGCTGCCAGACGTCGCGGATGGTGGCCAGCCGGTGGGCGTGCGTGCTGCGCCCGCTGGCAAAGCCGAACGCCTCGCGCGCGCGCGGGAAGGTCGGGTGCGCCGACAGGTCGAAGCGCCCGTGCCGCGCCAGCTCCTCGGCGAACAGCCGGCGCGTGGCCTCGGCGTCGCGCCCCAGCAGGTCGAAGACGAAGCGCTCGAAGTTGCTCGCCTTGCTGATGTCCATCGAGGGGCTGGAGGTCTCGTAGGTGTCGGCGCTGCCGCGCACGCGATAGACCCCGGTGCGGAAGAACTCGTCCAGCACGTCGTTCTCGTTGGTGGCCACCACCAGCCGCTCGATCGGCAGCCCCATCATGCGCGCGATGTGGCCGGCGCAGACGTTACCGAAGTTGCCGCTCGGCACGGTAAAACTCACGTGCTCGTCGTCGCGCTCGGTGGCCTGGATCCAGCCGGCGAAGTAGTACACCACCTGCGCCAGCAGCCGCGCCCAGTTGATCGAGTTGACGGTACCGATGCGGTAGCGGCGCTTGAACTCGAGGTCGGCGCTGACCGCCTTGACGATGTCCTGGCAGTCGTCGAACACGCCTTCGATGGCGAGATTGTGGATGTTGGGGTCCTGCAGGCTGTACATCTGCGCCTGCTGGAACGGGCTCATGCGGCCGTGGGGGCTCAGCATGAAGACGCGGATGCCGCGCTTGCCGCGCATCGCGTATTCGGCGGCGCTGCCGGTGTCGCCGCTGGTGGCACCCAGGATGTTGAGCGTTGCGCCGCGGCGCGCGAGTTCGTATTCGAACAGCTGGCCGAGCAGCTGCATCGCCATGTCCTTGAAGGCCAGCGTCGGGCCGTTGGACAGCGCCTCCAGCCACAGGCCGTTTTCCAGATGGCGCAGCGGCACGATCTCGCCGGTGCCGAACACCTCGGCGGTGTAGGTGCGCCGCAGCAGCGCACGCAGGTCGTCGGCCGGGATGTCGTCGATGTAGAGGCGCAGGATCTCGAACGCCAGCTCGGCGTAGCCCTGCTCGTGGTAGATGCGGCGCAGGCGCGCCAGATCCGCCGCCTCCAGACGGGGGTAGCGCTCGGGCAGGTACAGGCCGCCGTCCGGCGCCAAGCCCTCCAGCAGGATGTCGCTGAAGCGGCGGCGCTCGGGGTGGCCGCGCGTGGAGAGGTAGAGCATCAGGCCAGCTCCTCCTTGCGGATGCGCACGATCGGCGCCAGCACCGTCGCCAGCGCTTGCATCGCCGCCAGCGCTGCGTTCATCGTGCCTTCGGCGGTCTCGTGCGTCAGGATGATCAGGTCGGTCTGCGTGCTGCCCTCGCCGCCGACCTCGTCGGCCTCGCGCTGCAGCACGGCGTCGATGCTGATGCCGGCGCGCGCCAAAATGCCTGTCACCTCGGCCAGCACCCCCGGCTGGTCCGCTACCCGCAGGCGCAGGTAGTAGCCCGTCACCACGCGCTCCATCGGCGCGACGGCCAGATCGCTCATCGCATGCGGCTGGAACGCCAGGTGCGGCACGCGGTGCTGCGGGTCGGCGGTGTGCAGGCGCGTCACGTCCACCAGGTCGGCGATCACGGCGCTGGCGGTCGGCTCGCTGCCGGCGCCCTTGCCATAGTAGAGCGTGGTGCCGACCGCATCGCCCTGCACGACGACCGCGTTCATCGCGCCTTCGACGTTGGCGATCAGGCGCTTGGCCGGCACCAGCGTCGGGTGCACGCGCAGCTCCACGCCGCCGTCCACCCGCTTGGTGATGCCCAACAGCTTGATGCGGTAGCCCAGTTGCTCGGCGTAGCGGATGTCGGCGGCCTGCAGCTTTGTGATGCCCTCGACGTAGGCCTTGTCGAACTGCACCGGGATGCCAAACGCCAGCGCGCTCATCAGCGTGGCCTTGTGCGCGGCGTCGATGCCCTCGATGTCGAAGGTAGGGTCGGCCTCGGCGTAGCCCAGGCGCTGCGCCTCCTTCAGCACGACGTCGAAGTCCAGCCCCTTGTCGCGCATCTCCGACAGGATGAAGTTGGTGGTGCCGTTGATGATCCCGGCCACCCACTGGATGCGGTTAGCCGTCAGGCCCTCGCGCAGCGCCTTGATGATCGGGACACCCCCGGCCACCGCGGCCTCGAACGCCACCATCACGCCTTTGGCCTGCGCGGCGGCGAAGATCTCGGTGCCGTGCACCGCCAGCAGCGCCTTGTTGGCGGTGACGACGTGCTTGCCGGCGGCGATCGCCTCCATCACCAGCTGGCGCGCGATGCCGTAGCCGCCGATCAGCTCGACGACGATGTCGATCGCGGGGTTGGCGATCACCGCGCGCGCGTCCGCCACCACCTGCGCCGCATCGCCGACGATGGCGCGCGCGCGCTCGGTGTCCAGGTCGGCCACCATCGTGATCGCGATGCCGCGGCCGGCGCGGCGGCGGATCTCCTCCTGGTTGCGCAGCAGCACGCGGAAGACGCCGCTGCCGACGGTGCCGATGCCCAGCAGGCCGACTTGGATGGGGGGAAGGCTGCTCATGGTCGCGGTTGCCAAAGTCATGAAAATCCGGGGGTTGCCAAAAATCACTCGGTGCCACAGCGCCGCCGCAGGTGGCCCAGGAAGCGCGCGATGCGCCCGATCGCCTCGGCCAGATCATCCTCGTGCGGCAGGAATACCAGCCGGAAGTGGTCCGGCGTCGGGTAGTTGAAGCCGGTGCCCTGCACGATCAGCACCTTCTCCTCGGCCAACAGGTCATAGGCGAACTGCTGGTCGTCCTCGATCGGGTAGACCTTCGGGTCCAGGCGCGGGAACATGTACAGCGCGGCCTTGGGCTTGACGCAGCTCACGCCCGGGATCTCGGTCAGCAGCCGGTGCGCCAGGTCGCGCTGGCGGCACAGCCGTCCGCCTGGCGCCACCAGGTCGTTGATGCTCTGGTAGCCGCCCAGCGCCGTCTGGATCGCCAGCTGCCCGGGCGTGTTGGCGCACAGCCGCATCGAGGCCAGCATGTTCAGCCCCTCGATGTAGTCCTTGGCGCGGCGCTTGTCGCCGGAGACGATCATCCACCCGGCGCGGTAGCCGCACGAGCGGTAGTTCTTGCTCAGGCCGTTGAAGGTGACGAACAGGATGTCGTCGGCCAGCGACGCAATCGAGGTGTGCACGTGGCCGTCGTAGAGCACCTTGTCGTAGATCTCGTCGGCAAAGATGATCAGCCCGTGCTTGCGCGCCAGCTCGACGATGGCCTGCAGCACCTCCACCGGGTACAGCGCGCCGGTGGGGTTGTTGGGGTTGATGACGACGAGCCCCTTAGTGCGCGGCGTGATCTTGCGCGCCATGTCGTCCAGGTCCGGAATCCAGCCGCTTGCTTCGTCGCACAGGTAGTGCACCGGTGTGCCACCCGACAACGACACCGAGGCCGTCCACAGCGGGTAGTCCGGCGCCGGCACCAGGACCTCGTCGCCGGCGTTGAGCAGGGCGTTCATGCTCATCGTGATGAGTTCGCTGGCGCCATTGCCAAGGTAGACGTCGTCCACCGTCACGCCGGCGATGCGCTTTTCCTGCGTGTAGTGCACGATCGCCTTGCGCGGCGCGAACAGCCCCTTGCTGTCGGTGTAGCCCGCCGCCTGCGGCAGGTTGCGGATCATGTCCTGCACTATCTCGTCGGGCGGCTCCAGCCCGAACACCGCCAGGTTGCCGATGTTGAGCTTGATGATCTTGTGCCCGTCCTCCTCCATCTGGCGGGCCTTCTCGAGCACAGGACCGCGGATGTCGTAGCAGACGTTGGCCAGTTTGGCGGACTTGTGGATGACGGTGGAGGACATGGCGCGTGGGTCGAGGTCAGGGCAGCGCAAGCACCGCTCCGACAGGGGTGGAGCCTATAATTTCACCACAGTTTGCCGGCGATTTCCGGTCGGCCACGCCCGCCATGAAGTTTCAGCCCGACCGCATCGACACCCTGTCCATACAGACCCACGGCCCCGGCTGGGTGATGGTCGGCGGCCAGCGGTACGACAGCAGCATCGTCGTCAGCGCCAGCGGCCGACTGCAGGCGTGGGACTGCAGCCGCCACGCGGAACTGACGGCCCAGCACTTCGACCAGTTGGCCGACGATGCACCGGAGGTCGTCCTCTTTGGCAGCGGGCAGCGGCTGCGGTTCGTGCCGCCGTCCCTGCTGCGGGGCCTGATCGAACGCGGCATCGGCGTGGAGACCATGGACACCATGGCCGCGGCCCGCACCTACAACATTCTGGCCGGCGAAGGCCGGCGGGTGGTCGCCGCGCTGTTGATCGAGACCACCGACGCCGCCTGAGGCCCTGCGCAAATGCGCTAAAATATCAAGATTTTCGGCGGTTCTTCCCGGACCAATTCGACCATCCAAACACGCAGGGGATTTGCTCCATGGCCGTCGTCGTCAACAAACCGATTCCCGAGTTCGAAGCCCAAGCGACCGGCGGCATCAAAGTCACCCACCACTCCCACCTCGGCCAAACGCTGATCCTGTACTTCTACCCCAAGGACCACACGCCCGGCTGCACGACCGAGGCCATGCAGTTCCGGGACCAGTACCAGGAGTTCATTGGCGCGGGCGCGCAGGTGTTTGGCGTCTCGCGCGACAACCTCAAGTCGCACGAGGACTTCAAGGCCAAGCTGGAGCTACCGTTTGAACTGATCGCCGACACCGAAGAAAAGATGTGCCACATGTTCGGCGTCGTTAAGAACAAGATCATGTACGGCAAAAAGGTCAAGGGCATCGAGCGCAGCACCTTTCTGATCAGCCCCGAGGGCATTCTGCTGCAGGAGTGGCGCGGCATCAAAGTGCCGGGCCACGTGGATGAAGTCCTCAAGGCCGTGAAGATGCTCAAGAAAGTGGCTTGAAGCCCACACGCCGAGCGCCCTGCCCACCCCACCGACCAGCCGCCCCATGGGCGGCTGCGGTTTTTCTGGCATGATGATCTCATGCCACTGCCTCCGCCCCCCAGCCGCAAGGCCGATCGCGTCAATCTCAAAAAATCCCCCCGCAGCACCTCGGCCCAACCGACCGAGCCCACGACGGACATCGTCGCGCCAGCCGTCGCGCCCGCCCCTGCGCCCGCGGCCTCCAGCGCTGCCGTTCCTGCCGCTACTTCCCCATCGCGCAGCCGACGCACCGGGCAGCGCAAAGGCGCGCCCCCCGCCCCCGTGACCGAGGTGTCTGCGGTCAGCGCGCCGACCCCGCTCACCGCAGCAACTAAGCCCACGCCACGGCGCCGGTCCGCGCACACAGGCCAAAAACGCCTGTTCGTGCTCGACACCAACGTGCTGATGCACGACCCCAGTTGCCTGTTCCGCTTCGAGGAGCACGACATCTTCCTGCCGATGATCGTGCTGGAAGAGCTGGACAACAACAAAAAGGGCATGAGCGAGGTCGCGCGCAACGCGCGCCAAGCCAGCCGTACCCTCGACGCGCTGGCCGCCTGCGCCAACGGGGACATCCGCCAAGGACTCCCGCTCGCCGCCCTGGGCAACGGCGAAGCCACCGGAACCCTGTTCTTCCAGACCGAGCTGCTGCCACACGCGCTGCCCGACGACCTACCGCAGGGCAAGGCCGACAACCAAATCCTGTCGGTGGTGCAGGCCCTCAAAGCCCGCCACCCGGACCGCGACGTCGTGTTGGTGTCCAAAGACATCAACATGCGCATCAAGGCACGCGCGCTGGGCCTGGCCGCCGAGGACTACGAAAACGACAAAACCCTTGACGACGCCGACATGCTCTACACGGGGGCGCTGGCGCTACCCTCGGACTTCTGGACGCGCCAGAACAAAACCGTGGAGAGCTGGCAACAGGGCGGCCACACGTTTTACCGCATCGGCGGTGCCATCGTCGAGCAGCTGCTGCTCAACCAGGTCGTCTATTACGAGGCACCGGGCGAGCCGCCGCTGTACGCCCGGGTGGTGGAGCTGCGCGGCAAGACCGCCGTGCTGCGCACGCTGAAGGACTACACACACCTGAAGAACGCCGTCTGGGGCGTGGCGGCGCGCAACCGCGAGCAAAATTTCGCGCTCAACCTGCTGATGGACCCGGACATCGACTTCGTCACACTGGCCGGCACCGCCGGCACCGGCAAGACGCTGATGGCGCTGGCCGCGGGGTTGACGCAGGTGCTGGACGAGCGCCGCTACAGCGAGATCATCATGACGCGCGCCACCGTCAGCGTCGGCGAGGACATCGGCTTTCTGCCCGGCACCGAGGAAGAGAAGATGGGCCCGTGGATGGGCGCGCTGGATGACAACCTGGAGTTCCTAGCCCAAGGCGCGCGCAACAGCGCCGGTGAGTGGGGGCGCGCCGCCACCAACGACCTGATCCGTAGCCGCGTCAAGATCAAGAGCATGAACTTCATGCGCGGCCGCACCTTCCTCAACAAATACGTCATCATCGACGAGGCCCAGAACCTCACACCCAAGCAGATGAAGACGCTGATCACCCGGGCCGGCCCCGGCACCAAGCTGGTCTGCATGGGCAACCTGGCGCAGATCGACACCCCGTACCTGACCGAGGGCTCCTCCGGCCTGACCTACGTGGTGGACCGCTTCAAGGGCTGGCCGCACGGCGGCCACGTCACCCTGGCGCGCGGCGAGCGGTCACGGCTGGCGGATTTTGCAAGCGAGGTGTTGTGAGCGGGGTTGACCGGCACCCGCCAATCCCTGGGCAACGTCATCCGGTGCTACCCTCGGTTGGACAGCGACGACATCGACCTTCTGCCGCCTGGCCGGCCGGCACGCTGTCCAATCCTTCCTGACGCTGGGTGAGCCGCGCACCGGCATCGACGGTCTGCCGCACCGCGAAAGCACCCATCGGCTCACCGACCGGACTGACCGAACGCTGGTTTGTGATGCCCCCGGGATTACACTTCCCCGACCGCAGGGGAAATCAGGCGACGCCAACACGCCCCTCCACCGCCGTCCGATCCGGCCCCGGCACGCGGCGGCGTGCCAGCATCAAGTACATCGTCGGCACGACGAAAATGGTCAGCAGCGTGCCCACGCTCATCCCGCCGACGATGACCCAGCCGATCTGCTGGCGGCTTTCCGCCCCGGCGCCGGTGGCCAGAGCCAGGGGGATCGCGCCCAGCACCATCGCGCCGGTGGTCATCAGGATCGGGCGCAGCCGCAGCTCGGCGGCGCGGCGCACGGCGGCCAGCGTCTGCAGCCCCTGCTGGCGCAGCTGGTTGGCAAATTCCACGATCAGGATGCCGTGCTTGGTGATCAGGCCCACCAGCGTGACGAGACCGATCTGGCTGAAGACGTTGAGCGTGCCGCCGGTCCACTTCAGCGCCGCCAGCGCCCCCAGCATCGACAGCGGCACCGACAGCATGATGATGAACGGGTCGACAAAGCTTTCGAACTGCGCGGCCAGCACCAGGTAGATGAACAGCAGCGCCAGCACGAACACCAGCGCCAGCGCGCCGGAGGCGGCGCGGAACTCGCGGCTCTGGCCGTTGAGGTCCGTGGTGTAGCCCTCTGGCAGCACCTCGCGCGCGATCTGGTCCATCGTTGCCAGCGCCTCGCCGAGCGCGAAGTCCGGTGCCAGGTTGGCGGTGAGGGAGGCGCTGCGCCGCTGCGCGAAGTGGTTCAGCTCGCGCGGCGCCACCACCTCCTGCACCTTGACCAGGGCCGACAGCGGCATCATCGCGTCGTTGCGCCCGCGCACGTAAAGGCGCTCGATGTCCTGCGGCACGCTGCGGTCGCTGGCCGCGGTCTGCACGATGACATCGTACTGCTCGCCCTCGCGCTTGTAGCGGCCGACGACGCGGCCGCCCAGCATCGTCTCCACCGTGCGCGCCACCGCGTCGACGCTGACGCCCAGCGCCGCGGCGCGCTCGCGGTCCACCTCCAGCCGCAGCTCGGGCTTGTTCATCCGCAGGTCGGTGTCCACCTGCAGAAAGCCCGGATACTGCGCCATGCGGCGCTGGAACTCGCCAACCACGCGCGCCAGGTTGGCGTAACTGTCGTTGGTGGTGATGACGTAGTTGAGCGGCCGCTCGCGAAAACCCTGACCCAGCGACGGCGGCGTGATCGGAAACGCCGTCACGCCCGGCAGGCCGGCGACTTTCGGCGCAATCTCGCGCGCCAGCTCCAGCGTCGAGCGCTGGCGCTCCTCCCACGGCTTGGCGCGGAAAAAGACGGTCGCCTGCGACACGGTGGGGTTGCCGACCAGCGCGAAGATGCGGTCGAACTCCTCGTACTGCGCGCCGATGCGCTCGATGGCGGCGGCGTAGCGCGAGGTGTAGGCCGCGGTGGCACCATCCGGCGCGTTGACGATGTTGTGGATGACGCCGCGGTCCTCCAGCGGTGCGAGCTCCTGCTTGGTGGTGCGCAGCATCCACCCGCTCGCCGCCGCGCTGGCCAGCATAAGCAGCACCACGGCCCAGCGCCAGCGCCAGCGCAGCGCCACCGCCAGCGCCGCGCCGTAGCCGCGCGTCAGCGCCTGCAGCGCGCGCTCCATCGTGCGGTCGAACCAGCCCGGCTGCGCCTGGTGGCGCAGCAGCTTGGCGCACATCATCGGCGAGAGCGTCAGCGCCACGAACCCCGACACCAGCACGGCCCCGGCCAGCGCCAGCGCGAACTCCGCGAACAGCCGCCCGGTACGCCCCGGCGTGAAGGCCAGCGGAGCGTACACCGCCGCCAGCGTCAGCGTCATCGCCACCACCGCAAACGCGATCTCGCGCGCGCCCTGGATCGCCGCAGCCAGCGGCGTCATGCCCTCCTCGATGTGGCGGTGGATGTTTTCCAGCACGACGATGGCGTCGTCCACCACCAGCCCGATGGCCAGCACCAGCGCCAGCAGCGTCAGCGTGTTGATGGTGAAGCCAAACAGCGCCATCAGCGCGAACGCCCCGATGAGGCTGACCGGGATCGTCACCAGCGGGATGATGGAAGCGCGCGCGCTGCGCAAAAACAGCACGATGACCAGCGTTACCAGCACCACCGCCTCCAGGATCGTGGCGTAGACGGCCTTGATCGAGCGGTCGATGAAAACCGAGTTGTCGTTGGCCACCTGCGCATCGATGCCGGGGGGCAGGTCGGCGCGCACCTTGTCCAGCAGAGCGCGCACCGCCGCGGACATCTCCAGCGGGTTGGCCGTGGCCTGGCGAATCACGCCCAGCGACACGGTGTCGCGGCCATTCAAGCGCACGGAGGAGCGCTCGTCGGCCGCGCCCTGCTCCACGCGCGCGACGTCGCCGACGCGGATCGGCAGGCCGCCGACCTGACGGATGACGACGGCGCGGAACTGCTCCGGCGTCTGCAGGTCGGTGGCGGCGGTGACGTTGAATTCGCGCAGGCGGCTCTCGACGCGGCCGGCCGGCACCTCCAGGTTGGCGCGACGCAGCGCGTCCTCCAGGTCCTGCACCGTCAGGCCGTGGGCCGCCAGGCGATCCGGGTCCGGCCACAGCCGCATCGAAAAGCGCCGCTCGCCGAAGATGCGCACCTCGGCCACGCCGGTGGCGGTCTGCAGCACCGGCTTGGCGATGCGGTTGGCCAGATCCGTCAGCTCCAGCGGGCTGTAGCGATCGGACGACAGCGCGATCCAGATGACCGGAAAGGCATCCGCCTCCACCTTGGCCACCACCGGCTCGTCGACCGTCTGCGGCAAGCGGCCGCGCACGCGCGCGACCTTGTCGCGCACCTCGGCCGCAGCGGCGTCGGGGTCGCGCTCCAGCCGGAAGCGCACCGTGATCTGGCTCTGCTCCGGCCGGCTGATCGAGGTGATGACGTCCACCCCCTCGATGCCGGCCAGCGAGTCTTCCAGCGGCTTGGTGACGGTCGATTCGATCACCTCGCTGGAGGCACCGGCCAGCCGCGTGGTGACGGTGACGACCGACTCGTCGATCTTGGGGTACTCGCGCACCGGCAACTGCTGGAACGAGACCCAGCCGACCAGCACGATCAGCAGCGACAGCACGGTGGCGAACACCGGTCGGCGAATGGCGATTTCGGGCAACTGCATGGGGCCGATCCTCGCGCCGCGTCAGGAGCGGGGCCGGTTCGGGTCAATGATGCGCACCGGCGTGCCATCGCGCTGCAGGCGCTGCTGGCCGGCAACGACGATCGTCTCACCCGCCTGCAGGCCCTGAGTAACCTGCACCTTGCCGTCACGGCGCAGTCCCAGCCGCACGGCGACGCGCTCGACCTCCGGCGGAGCTTCCCCTGCCGCCGGGCGCAGCCGCCAGACGAAGAACTGCTGCCCCTGCGGCACGATGGCCTCCTCCGGCACCAGCAGCGCCGCGTCGTCGCGGCCCAGCTCCAGCGCCACGCGCACGAACATGCCGGGCTGCAGGCCGTGGCGGCCACCGTCCAGCGCCGCGCGCACCACCAGCGCCCGCCCGTCGGCGTCCAGCGCCGGGTCGATGGCCACGATGCGCGCCGGCACGCTCTGTCCCGGGCGCGCGTCCACCTGCAGCCGCAGCGGCTGGCCGCCGCGCACGCGCGGCTGCAGCCGCTCGGGCAGGCGAAAGTCCACCACCAGTTGCGACAAATCCTCCAGATGCACGAGCTCCGCGCCGTCCTTCACGTATTCACCGACGTGCACGGCGCGGATGCCGGCCACGCCGTCGAACGGCGCCACGATGCGCATGCGCGCCAGCCGCGCCTGCGCCAGATCGACCTGCGCTTGCGCCACCTGCACGGCGGCGCGGCTTTCGTCCAGCACGCGCTGCGCGACGAAGCCCTGTGCCACCAGCTCCTCGTGACGGCGCAGGTTGGCCTGCTGCACAGCCAGCTGCGCCTGCGCCTGGGCGAGCTCCGCGCGTGGCAGCGCGTCGTCGAGCTGCACCAGCAGTTGCCCGTTCCGCACCGGGGCACCATCGGTAAAACCAATGGCGACGATGCGCCCGGCCACCTCAGGCCGCACCACGACGCGCTGGCGCGCCATCAACGTGCCCACGGCCTGCGCTTCCTCGACGATCGGGCCGGTCTCGACCGGCGCCACTTCCACCGCCGGCGGGCCACCGCGGCCGGGGCCGCCCGCTCCCGCCGCGCCGGGACCTCCCGGGCGCCCGCTAGGTGCCCCGCCCGCCGGTACCGCCCCTGGACCGGCCGGCGCACCAGTGGCGGCCACGGCGGTAGCAGACCCTGGGCCAGCGCCCGCCGGCGCCGGCCGCTGCCACCACCAGGCACCCGCGGCCAAGGCGATCAATGCGGCCACCGCCAGCCATGCCACCGGTCTGTTGCCTAAAGCCATGCCATGTCCCCGTCGTGGTCGTCGATGGACATGCACTGTAGCGGAAGCGCGTTTCCGCCGTGTAAACGCGGGCGACGGCCCCGCCGCGAATCAGCGCCCGGGCACGCCGCGGTTGGCCAACGCGTCGGCGCGCTCGTTGCCAGGGTCGCCGCTGTGGCCCCGCACCCAGTGCCAGTGGATCTCGTGGCCGCGCCCGTGCACCAGTTCATCCAGCCGGTGCCACAGGTCGTCGTTCTTGACCGGTTTACGCTCGGCGGTCTTCCAGCCGCGCGCCTTCCAGGCGGGCAACCATTCGGTGATGCCCTTGCGCACATACTCGCTGTCGAGGTACAGGTGCACGCGGCACGGGCGCTTGAGCGCCGCCAGCGCCTCGATCACCGCGGTCAGCTCCATGCGGTTGTTGGTGGTCTGCGGCTCGCCGCCCCAGAGTTCTTTTTCGGCCTGGCCGGCGCGCAGCAGCGCGCCCCAGCCACCGGGCCCGGGGTTGCCCTTGCAGGCCCCGTCGGTGTAGATGGTGACGTCGGTCATGGTCGGGAGGGATCACCGTCGCGGCGCGCCACGACGGCCGGGGCGGCGGCGGCACGCGTCGGCCGCCAAGCCGGCCCGAGCAGATGCATGCCGCGCACGCGCTTGACGGCAACGATGAAATACACGGCGCCCAGCGGCGCCCAAGCCCACGGGCCCCAACGGTCCATCCAAGCCCAGCGCTGCAGCCAGCGTTCGCTGCGCACCGCGGGGCGGTAGCAACCGTAGGCGAGCTGCTCGACCTCCAGGCTCAGCAGCCGCAGCCAGTCCTGCAGCCGCCACGACCCGATGAAGGCGCCGGCCTCTGGCAGGTACAGCCGCGCCAGCCGCGTTCGCCCTAGGCCGATGCGCGCCATCCAGTGCGCGCGGTGTTGGCGCAGCCCCCACCAACTGGCGGGGTTGAGGCCGGTGATGACCACCCGTCCGTTGGGCACGAGCACACGCTCCACCTCCCGCAAGACGGCATGCGGATCGGCGCTCAGCTCCAGCGTGTGGGGCAGCAGCACCAAATCCAGGCTGGCGGCAGGAAACGGCAGCGCCGCCGCATGGCTCACAAGGTCCACCCGCCGCCCTAGAGGGGTGAGCGCGAGGGGAAATGCGGCGTTGGACGTGTCCGGTGAATCAGGCGCATGAGGCGAGCCTGGCACCTCGGGCAGGGCCAGCCAGCGGTGCGGCATGCGGTTGCCCGCCAGGGCATCGAGTTGGGGCAGGCCCAACTGCAGGGCGTGGTAGCCAAAAGCGTCGGCGACGGCTTCGGCAAACCGCGTCCGCTCCCAGTCCAGCAAATACCGGCCCGGCGGAGTCTGGAACCACGCGGCCAGCTCCCACCCCAGGGTGGACGGGGCCCGTGCTCGGGCGTCGGTGGGGGGGGCGCCGTGCAGCGGTCCGCTCACGATCGGGGACGATCAGTCGGGGGCCACATCCACCGCGGCGGGTGCGTGAGCCTCGCCCAGGACGGTGGCGCGCACCATTTCGCGCATCAGACGCTTCTCCGGGAAGCTCAGGTTGCGGCCCAGCTCGCGCCGGATCTGCATCAGGATACGCCGGTCGGTTTCCGGCGGCACGCCGTGCTGGCTGCGCATGGCGTCGGCCAAATCCAGGCGGTCGTCTTCCGGCTCGTCGGTCCACCAGTCCTGGATGATGCGTCCGACCTGCGCGCGCCATTGCTCGTCGGGTTCGGCCTGGGCATCAGGGGGCGGCGCACCAGCGCCGTCCGGCTCGCCACCCTCGGCTTGACCAGCGCGCTGGGCATAGTAACCTGCGCCCGGTGTGGTCAGCGAATCCCACGCCCCCACCGGCACGGCCACGCGCCGGTCGGCCTGCATCAGCAGGCGGGCCCAGCTCGGGTCGTCGGCGGCCAGCCGGCCAAAGTCGTGCACCGCGTCGTCGGCCACCAACACCACGCGCGCACCGCGTGCCTGGGCCTCGTCGATGTAGGGGATCAGCCGCTCGTCGTCGCTGGCCACGAGCAGCCAGGCCGCCCCGTGGCGGGCCAGTTGGACCAAATCCTGGCCCAGGGCGCGGAACAGGCTCAGGCCACCATCCGTGGCATGCGGCGGCACCAGGCGCAGCACCACATCGTCGTACAAATCGGTGGGCGCAGCATCGGTGTAGAGCACCGTGCGCAGCAGCGGGGACTCGGCCCCGGCCAACCGCGCCAGATGGGCCAGTACCGCCGACAGCGGGGCGCGCTGGATGGCCGTGCGCGGATTGCCCGTGACTTGCGAGGCCAGCCACGCCAGATAACGTTCGTCGACCAGCGCGACGACGGACCCACCCCCCGGTTGGGGCTGTGCGCCCGCACTGCTATGGCGGCCAGGGGAACGTTTGTTGAGGTGAAATTTGGTTTTCATACGCAGGGATACTCCGGCTAAAGGCCGGGGGCGGCCAGGGCTGCCCCAAAAATCGATGCGGTAATGACGTGTCCGTAGCCGCATTGTGCCGCAAGCGCGCGGGCCGTCACGGCGCGCCCGCGGAAGCTGGCCCCATCACCCAGTCCAGCCGGCGCCGGGCGCGCGTGGCGGCATCGGTGTCACCGGCGGCCTCGGCCAGTCGCGCCTGCACGCCCAGCCACACCGCGAGTGGCCGCCGCCACCCCTGCTGCGACGCGGTGTCGACCATCAGCGACACGCCCGCAGCATCCAGACGGCCCACCTGCCAGACCACCCCACCGGCCACCAACCGCGCCAGGGGATCCTCGATGGCCGCGAGCAGCCGCGCCAGTTCGGCTGGGGTGGCACCGGCTTCCAGAGCGCGGGCCACGGCTTGATGCGGGCCGGGCAGGTCGCTGGGCGTCGGACGGGCGGGGGATGCGGCCCCCTCGCCCGCCTGCGCGAGCCCCAGGTAGGCGGCATACGCCCGTTCTTGGGGGCCGGCATCGGCCAGATAGCGCTGGGCGGCCGCGCAGGCGTCGCGCGTCAAGGCAGCCTGCTCCACGGCGCAGCGCGCCAGCGCGACACGCGCCAGTACGTCGGCCCGACCGGCGCTGGCCGCGGCCTCGTGCGCCGTGCGCCACTGCTGTTGGGCCGCACGGGTACGGCCGGTGAGCGTGGAGGCCACCGCCTGCTCGACGGCGCGGCTGGCCTCGATGCGCCAGACCGGCATGGCTGGCGCAGCGCATCCGGCCAGGGCCGCCGCCACGGCGGCCAAGGCCACCATCGCGGCCATCCGGAACGCTGCGGACACCCCCGCAAACGACCGCTCGGCCCCGCTCCCCCAGAAGGACCACCCGCGCCAGCTCATGGCAGCTTCACCTCGGTGTCGCGGCTGAAGGGCCAACGGCGCTGGATGTCGAGGAGCATGCCGTCGACGCGGCGCAGCGTCGCTTCCACCTCGACGCGCAGGGCGTCGAGGTCCTGCGTCGCGGTCCGGGTGTTGACCGCAATGCCATGCACCTCCGCCAGTACGCCGTCCACCCGCTGCAGGGTCGCGCGCAGGCCAACGAGCAGGTCACGGGCCTCGCGTGCGCCGGCCTGCACATCGTCAGCCAGCCCTTGCGCGCCGAACACGCGCTGGTCGGCGCGCTGGACCAGCGCATCGGCGCGGTCGGCCACGCCCTGCAGGCGCTGCAGCAGGCGGCGCGCATCGTCCAGCGCGACCGTGATGCGCGCCCGGTCGGCGTCGTTGCCCATGAGCGCACCGAGCACGCCGTCGCGCCCGTTCGCCTTTTGCAGGAGCTGGCGCACCTCGCGCAGGCTGGCGTTGAGCGGAGCGTCGGGGTCGATCATGGACTTGAGCTGCTCCAACAGCTCGCGCGCGGCATTGACCATGCGCGGCAGGTCCGCCAGCGCGTCGCCGCGCAGCACCTGGCGCTGGGCACCGTCGGGCAGCAGCGGCCCGTCCAGCACACCGGTGTAGGCGCGCAGGCGGGTGCCACCGACCAAGCCCCGCTCCATGGTAAAGACGCTGCTTTCGCGCAGCCAGTGGGCATCGCGCCGCGCCACATCCACCAGGATACGGGCGTAGCCGTCCCCGCCCAGCTCGATGCGCCGCACACGCCCGATGGGAAAACCGGAAAACGTCAAATCCATGCCGACGCTCACCCCCTCGGCGTCATCGGCCACCAACACCAGGGTCTGCGTGGACTCGAACACCCCACGGGCGTACAGCAGATAGGCGGCCGAAGCGACCAGCAGCCCGGCCAGCAGCACCAACAGCCAGCGGGCGCGGCGCTCTATACCGGACGCACTCGCCTCGGCAGCCTTGGGGGGAAGATCGGACGCGTTGCGCATGCCTCAATAGTAGTTGCCGATGAGGGCCGCGAGTTCCACGAGCAGCAGCACCGCCGCGGTGCGCACCAGGGCCCGGACCTCGCCCTGCGGCGCCGGCTCGAAGGCGGCGGCCATCGGCATGAGGGAGACGGCCAGCGCACACCCCAGGGTCTTGAGGGCAAAGATCAATGTGACCGCCGGGTCGAATATCTGCCCCACGGCACGCGTATAGTTCCCCAGCGCCCAAGGGGTGAAGCCGTACAGATTAAGATACGCGAGAACCAGCGCCAGCACACAGCTCAGCACCACCAGCAACAGGGTCGCAAACACCCCGGCCAACACGCGGGGCAGCGCCAATTCGCGCATGGGGTCGCCTCCCGCCCGGCGGACGTCGTCAAAAGTGCCCTCGTCGCGCAGCCGCTGCAGGGCCAGGCCGTGCCCCAGGGTGACCCGCAGCAGCACGAAGAACGCCGCGGTCAGCGGGATCAGCTCCAGCACCAGCACGCGCACCACCATCTCGACCGCATACTGGGTGAGCCCATAGCCGATGGCGGTGACGACGACGATGCGAATCAGCACCTGCCCGAACAAAGCGGACAGCACCGCGTACCACCAAACCGTCGGGACGGCGGCGGCCACGAGTTGCTCGGCCAGCGCCTGCCAGCGCGCGCCGCGGTAGCTGGAGCGCATACAGGCCCATGCCAACACCCGCCCCGTCAGCCGCAACATCGCCCCCCAGTGCCCCCAGTG
>NZ_DAISXZ010000003.1:0-74545 GCF_036825565.1 Tepidimonas sp.
GCCGCAGAGGGGGAAACAGAGGATGGGGACGGTTGGGATGATTGGGCGTGGGCGGCGGACCAGCCGAGCAGGGCGCCGCCCGCCAGCAGGCCAAGCGCGGCCCGGCGATGCGCAAAGAAGGTTTGGATTGTCATGGCGAATGAGAGGCGAAGACGACGCCCGGGGTTCAACGCGGGGCGTCGGCCCCCAGCAGCTCGCGCAGCGCCCGCGACCGCTCGCCCAGGCCGGGGCTGTCGGGCTGTAGGGCCAGGGCGCGCTGCCAATGCCCCAACGCCAGACGGGCATACACGTCGCCCAGGTTGCGGTGAGCGGTGGCGTAGTCGGGGTTGAAGCGCAGGGCCGACTCGAGTGCCGCGCGCGCCTCGGGCAGGCGCCCTTGGGCGGCGTGCAGCACGGCCAGGTTGTTGTACGGCTCGGGCAGTTCTGGGTAAGTCTGAGTTAGGCCTTCGTAGACCTCGCGCGCGCCATCCGCATCCCCTTGGTTCGCCAGCACCACGCCCAGCAGCAGGCGCGCCTGCGGGTCGGTGGGGCGCTCCTGCAGCCATTGTTCGAGCCGTTGCCGCGCCAGTGCCAGCTCGCCGGTGGCGATCAGGCGCTGGGCGTCGGCATAGGGGGCCGTCGGAGGCGCGTTCTGCGCCGTGGCAGCCAGCGGCAAGCCGCCCAGCAGTGCAGCGCCCAGGCTCAGCGCCAGGCCAAGGCGGCGCGCGCGCGGGCGGCGTATCACGGGGCGAAGGGAGTGAAACAGATCGGGCATCGGTGCACAATACGCGCCTTTCGGCTGATTGTAGCCCGGGGGTTCGCACCCGCCGGGCGGGTATCGTCATGACCCTGCGCATCTACAACTCGCTCACCCGCCGGCTCGATCCGCTGGTGCCGCTCGATCCCGGCCACGTCCGCATGTACGTCTGTGGCATGACCGTGTACGACCTGTGCCACCTGGGCCATGCGCGCTCGATGGTGGCGTTCGACGTGGTGCAGCGCTGGCTCAAGGCCAGCGGCCTGCGGGTGACCTATGTGCGCAACATCACCGACATCGACGACAAGATCATCGCCCGTGCCCTGAAGAACGGCGAGACCATCCGCAGCCTGACCGACCGCATGGTCGAGGCGCTGCACGCCGATGCCGATGCGCTCGGCATCGATCGGCCCGACTTCGAGCCGCGCGCCACCGAGTTCGTGCCGCAGATGCTCGACCTGATCGGCCGCCTGGAGGCCAAGGGGCTGGCCTACCGCAGCGACAACGGGGACGTCAACTATGCGGTGCGCGCCTTTGCGGGGTACGGCAAGCTGTCGGGCAAGAGCCTGGACGAGCTGCGTGCGGGCGAACGCATCGCCGTCGGCGATGGCAAGCGCGACCCGCTCGACTTTGTGCTGTGGAAGGCGGCCAAGCCCGAGGAGCCGGACGAGGCCAAGTGGGACAGCCCCTACGGCCTGGGCCGCCCGGGCTGGCACATCGAGTGTTCGGCCATGAGCTGCGAGATGCTGGGCGAGAGCTTCGACATCCACGGCGGCGGCGCGGATCTGCAGTTCCCGCACCACGAGAACGAAATCGCCCAGAGCGAAGGGGCGACGGGCAAGCCGCTGGCGCGGATCTGGATGCACAACGGCTTCGTGCGTGTGGATAACGAAAAAATGTCCAAGAGCCTGGGCAACTTCTTCACCATCCGCGAGGTACTGGAGAAGTTCGACGCCGAGACGGTGCGCTTTTTCATCGTGCGGGCGCATTATCGCAGCCCGCTCAACTACAGCGACCAGCACCTGGAGGACGCACGCGCGGCGCTCAAGCGGCTCTACACGACGCTCGACGCGGTGCCGCCGCAGCCCGTTGCCACCATCGACTGGGCCGAGCCGCACACGGCGCGCTTCAAGGCCGCGATGGACGAGGACTTTGGTACCCCGGAGGCGGTCGCCGTGCTGTTCGAGCTGGCGGCGGAGGTCAATCGCACGCGCGATGCGCATCTGAGCGGCCTGCTGCGCGCACTCGGCCGCACGCTGGGCCTGCTGCAGCAGGACCCCCAGGCGTTTTTGCGCGCCGGCGCCGGACTGGACGAGGCCGCCGTCGCCGCGCGCATCGCCGAGCGGGCCGTGGCGAAGGCGGCGCGCGACTTCGCCACGGCCGACCGTATCCGTGCCGAGCTGGCCGCACAAGGCATCGTGCTCAAGGATGGCCCCGGCGGTACCACGTGGGAGCGTGCATGAGCGCAGCCCGCCGCGCGCCCGACGGCGCCTGTGTGCCCTCGACGGCGCTGCCGGCCGGCGACGGTTTCGTGCCGGCGTTCTGGGCGCAGGCGTGCGACCACCTGGCCGGGCGCGATCGCGTCATGGCGCGGCTGATCCCGCAGTTTCCGGGCGCCTGTCTGCGGTCGCGCGGGGACGCCTTCACCACGCTGGCGCGCAGCGTGGTGGGGCAGCAGATCTCCGTCAAGGCCGCGCAGGCCGTCTGGGACCGGCTGGAAGCCTGCCTGGGCGGTTGCACGGCTGCGGCTGTGCTGGCCCGCGCGCCCGAGGAACTGCGCGCCGCGGGCCTGAGCGCGCGCAAGGTGGAGTATTTGCTCGATCTGGCGCGGCACTTCGACGATGGCCGCATCGACCCGGCCGCCTGGCACGCGATGGACGACGAGGCCATCATCCGCGATCTGACGGCGATTCGCGGCATCGGGCGCTGGACGGCCGAGATGTTTTTGATTTTTCACCTGATGCGTCCGGACGTGCTGCCGCTGGACGACGTCGGGCTGCTGCGCGGCATCAGCCAGTGCTATTTTTCTGGCGAGCCGGTCAGCCGCAGCGACGCTCGCGAGGTCGCCGCCGCCTGGGCGCCGTACCGCAGCGTGGCGACTTGGTATATTTGGCGCTCGCTGGATCCGATCCCGGTGGCGTACTGAACCCCGCCGGGGCGGCGTGTGTTCCGCGCGCCCATCGGCGACACGAGGGCCCGAGCGCCCGTGGAGTGACAACTTGGCCAAACGCAACTTTCTGGATTTCGAGCAGCCGATTGCGGAACTCGAAACCAAGATCGAAGAGCTGCGCTATGTGCAGACCGAGTCCGCGGTCGATATCTCCGAGGAGATCGACCGCCTGAGCAAAAAGAGCCTGCAGCTCACCAAGGACATCTACAGCAAGCTCACGCCGTGGCAGGTCACCAAGATCGCGCGCCACAGCGACCGGCCCTACACCCTGGACTATGTGCGGGCCATCTTCACACACTGGACCGAGCTGCACGGCGATCGCCACTTTGCCGACGACCAAAGCATCGTCGGCGGGCTGGCGCGCTTCAACGGTCAGCCGTGCGTCGTCATCGGCCACCAAAAGGGACGCGACACCAAAGAGCGCGCGCTGCGCAACTTCGGCATGACCAAACCGGAGGGCTACCGCAAGGCGCTGCGCCTGATAAAACTGGCCGAGAAGTTCCGGCTGCCGGTGTTCACCTTCGTGGACACGCCGGGAGCCTATCCCGGCATTGATGCCGAGGAGCGCAACCAGTCCGAGGCGATCGGGCGCAACATCTTCGAGATGGCCCAGCTGGAGGTGCCGATCGTCAGCACCATCATTGGCGAAGGCGGCTCCGGCGGTGCCCTGGCCATCGCCGTGGCCGATCAGGTGCTGATGCTGCAGTACGCGGTGTACTCGGTCATCAGCCCGGAGGGCTGCGCCTCCATCCTGTGGAAGACCGCCGACAAGGCGTCCGACGCCGCCGAGGCGCTGGGCATCACCGCGCACCGGCTCAAGGCGCTGGGGCTGGTGGACGAGATCGTCAACGAGCCGGTGGGCGGCGCACACCGCGACCCGCAGCAGATGGCCGCGCTGCTCAAGCGGGCGCTGGCCGAGTCGCTGCGGCAGGTTGTGGATCTGGAGCCGGCCGAGCTGATCGAGCGTCGCCATGCCCGCCTCAATGCTTACGGGCGTTTCAACGACACCAAGGCCAGCCGCGGCTGAGCCCGATCCGCGCACCGTTGGCCCCACGGCAGACCCGGCCGTGCTGGCTGCGCTCGATACATGGTGGTACCGCCACGGTGCCGCGCTGCCGTCCGGGGCGGGGCTGGGGGTGGCCTTCAGCGGTGGGGCAGATTCCACGGCGCTGCTGCTGGCCGCAGCCGCGCGCTGGCCGGGGCGGGTGCACGCCCTGCATGTGCACCACGGCTTGCAGGCAGCGGCGGATGCCTTCGAAGCGCATGCCGCGGCCACAGCGGCCCGCTGGGGCGTGGCGTTTGCCGCCTTGCGTGTCGATGCCCGGCCCGCCCTCGGGGACAGCCCCGAGGACGCCGCACGCCGCGCCCGCTACCGGGCGCTGGCCGATGCCGCCCGGGCGCGGGGCTTGGCCGCCGTGCTGCTGGGGCACCATGCGCAGGACCAGGCGGAAACCCTGCTGCTGGCACTGACACGCGGGGCGGGGCTGCCGGGGTTGGCCGGCATGCCCGAGCGGCGCCGCATTCATGGGGTGTGGTTTGGCCGGCCGCTGCTGGCGCTGGACGGCAATGCCCTGCGGCGCTGGCTGGACGGGCAGGGCATCGCCTGGATCAGCGACCCGACCAACGCCGATCCCGCCTACACCCGCAACCGCATCCGGCTGCAGGTCATTCCCGCGCTGGCGCAGGCGTTCCCCGCCTATGCCGCAACGCTGGCGCGCAGCGCGCGCCACGCCGCATCGGCCCAGCGCCTGCTGGGCGAGTTGGCGACCGACGATCTGGCGCGGCTGGGCGACCCCCCGGCGCTGGACGGACTGCGCGCCTTGTCGCCGGAGCGCGCCATCAATGCGCTGCGCCACTGGCTGCGCCAACGCCACGGCGCCAGCGGGACCGAGGCCCAGTGGCAGGAGGTGGCCCGACAGATCGCCGCGGCCCGCACGCGCGGCCACGCCATCCGGCTGCGGGTGGGCGCTGGCTACTTGTTGCGGGCCGGCCCGGTGCTCGACTACCGGGCCGATGGCGCGGCCCCGGCGGGGCAGGGCGCGGGGTAGCCCGGGCCGCGCCCCCCTATAATGGCAGGGTTTGCCCGGGGGTGGCCCGGGCGCCCCCCGCCGGCCCCCGCGCGTTGCGGCCGGCCGTCACACCCGCAAAATCTCCATGGCACTGATCGTTCACAAGTACGGCGGCACCAGCATGGGCTCGACCGAGCGCATCCGCAACGTCGCCAAGCGCGTCGCTAAATGGGTACGCGCCGGCCACCAAATGGTCGTCGTGCCCAGCGCGATGAGCGGCGAGACCAACCGCCTGCTTGGCCTGGCCAAGGAAGTTGCCCCGGCCAGGCCCGGCGATGCCTACTACCGCGAGCTGGACCAACTGGCAGCCACGGGCGAACAGGTCTCGGTCGGGTTGCTGTCCATCGCGCTGCAGGCCGAGGGGATCGAGGCGGTCTCCTACTGCGGCTGGCAGGTGCCCATCCGCACCAACAGCGCCTACACCAAGGCCCGCATCGAATCCATCGACGACCAGCGCATCCGCGCCGATCTCGACGCCGGGCGCGTGGTCATCATCACCGGCTTTCAGGGCGTGGACGCCGGCGGCAACATCACCACGCTGGGGCGTGGCGGCTCGGACACCTCCGCGGTGGCCGTCGCGGCCGCGATCAAGGCCGACGAGTGCCTGATCTACACCGACGTGGACGGCGTGTACACCACCGATCCGCGTGTCGTGCCCGAAGCCCGGCGCCTGGAGCGCGTCAGCTTCGAGGAAATGCTGGAAATGGCCAGCATGGGCAGCAAGGTGCTGCAAATCCGCTCGGTGGAGTTTGCGGGCAAGTATCGGGTGCCCATCCGCGTGCTGTCCAGCTTCACCCCCTGGGACATCGACATCCACGAGGAGGCCCGCTCCGGCACCCTCATCACCTTCGAGGAAGACGCATCCATGGAACAAGCCGTCGTTTCCGGCATCGCGTTCAACCGCGACGAGGCCAAGGTCTCGGTGCTGGGCGTGCCCGACAAGCCCGGCATCGCCGCCCAGATCCTGGGCGCCGTGGCCGATGCCAACATCGAGGTCGATGTCATCATCCAAAACGTCAGCAAGGACGGCAAGACCGACTTCAGCTTCACCGTCCACCGCAACGATCTCGCCCGCACGATCGATGTGCTCAAAGCGCAGGTCGTGCCGGCCCTCGGCGCGGCCGACGTGGTGGGCGACGCCCGCATCTGCAAGGTCAGCATCGTCGGCATCGGCATGCGCAGCCATGTGGGTGTGGCCAGCCGCATGTTCCGCTGCCTAGCGCAAGAGGGCATCAACATCCAGATGATCTCCACGTCGGAGATCAAGACGTCTGTCGTGATCGACGAGAAGTACATGGAGCTGGCCGTGCGCGCGCTGCACCGCGAGTTCGACCTGGATCAGCCCGCCGACACCCTGCAGGGGGCCTGATTTTCGGGGTTCCGAGCCGTCATCCCCCAAACTTGGGGCATAATGTCGGTTCTTCGGAGTGATGACCGAGAGGCCGAAGGTGCTCCCCTGCTAAGGGAGTATGCGGTGTAGAGCCGCATCGAGGGTTCGAATCCCTCTCACTCCGCCAGCACAAGCCTCCCATCCGCCCATCAGGCTCGGGAAGGACAGAGCCCCGCACGATGCGGGGCTATTTGTTATGCGATGCGGGCGTCGGGCTGCGGAAACAGCCGACGATCCAGGCGGAGTGCCATCACCCCTCCCCGCCGTCGCGGCCGTTCGTCGCCATCGGATCGCCCGTCCCCTCGTCGTCCAGTGCCAGCAGGTCGGCCGCTTCCAGGCCCGTCGGGGAGTCGGCGGGCAGTTCTTCCACCCCGCGCAAGCGGCGTTCGATGGCCCGCGTGCGCACGCCGATGTCGCTGAACTTTTTGGCCGCGTTGTCGATGGATTTGCGGGTGGCTTCGATGGTGTCGCCGAATTTGCGGAATTCCGTCTTGACGCTGGCCAGGATGTTCCAAACCTCGGACGAGCGCTTCTCGATGGCCAGGGTGCGAAAACCCAAGCGCAGGCTGTTGAGCATGGCGGCCAGGGTGGTTGGCCCGGCGATCACGACACGGTGGTCGTTTTGCAGCGTTTCGACCATGCCGGGGATGCGGCAAATCTCGGCAAAGAGCCCCTCGGTCGGGACGAACAGAATGGCAAAGTCCGTCGTTTTCGGCGGGGCGACGTATTTTTCGCGGATTTTCTTGGCTTCGGCCTTGACGGCGGCCGCAAAGGCGTTGCTCGCCTTGAGGACCTGCTCCTTGTCACCGCTGTCGTGGGCGTCGAGCAGGCGCTGGTAGTCCTCCACCGGATACTTGGAGTCGATGGGCAGCCACACGGCCTCGTGGTCGTTCTTGCCCGGCATCTTGATGGCGTATTCGACCAGGTCCGTGCTGCCCTCGACCGTCTTGACATTGCGATCGTACTGCTCGGCCGTCAGCAGGCTCTCGATGATCGCACCCAGCTGTACCTCGCCCCAGGTGCCGCGTGTGCGGACATTGGTCATGACGCGCTTGAGATCCCCCACGCTGCCGGCGAGGTGCTTCATCTCGCCCAGGCCGGCGTGGACCTGTTCGAGCCGCTCGCTGACCAGGCGGAACGAGTCTCCGAGGCGCTGCTCGAGGGTCGCGTGCAATTTCTCATCGACGGTGCGGCGCATTTCTTCGAGCTTGATCGTGTTGTCCGCCTGGATGGCCGCCAAGCGCTCGTTGAGGGCTTGGCGCAGTTGCTCGGCGCTTTGCTGCCAGCCCTGGGTCATGGTTTGCAGTTGTTGCGCCACCGTCTCCTGCAGCGTCGCAAACTGGCGATGCATGTGACCGCTCGTGGCTTCCAGCAAATCCTTGAGGGCCGTCGCCAGGGTGCCCAGCTGCGATGAGACGTCCCTCTTGAGCGTCTCGAGGGTCGTCGCGGTGATCTGGCCCAGTGCCTCGAAGCGGTTCTGGATCTGCTGCTCGAAGGCGTGCGCGTGTTGGGCGAGCGTCAGACGCGCGGTTTGCGTCTCGTCCGACAGGGCCTTCAGCGTCGCGGACAGATCTTTGCGGAAGGACTCCAGCGCCGCGGTGAGTTCCAGGCGGGCCGTCGCCGCATCGGCTTGCGCCTGCGCAAACTGCGCCGTCTGCGCCTGGGTGGCTTCGGCCAGCCGGGAGAGCAGGGCGTGTTGCAGCGAGTCGAATCGCTGCCCCATGGACGCATCAAAGCCCCCGATGCGCTGCTCCAGGCGGGCCGCGAACTGTTGAAATGCCCCAGTCAGTTCGTTGCGGCCGTGGCGCGACTCGTCCATCATCAGCGCGAGCTTGGCATCCAGGTTGTGGTGGGTGTTTTGGGTGAAGTCGCGCAGTTGCGCATCGAGCCGTGTCAGGCCGGCGTCGGCGCGGGCCCCCGCCTGCGCCAGCCCCTGCAGGGCTTGTTCCATGACGCCGATGCGCGCCGCAAGGTCGGCCGGGGTGTCGAAGCGCGGCCGGCGCAGCAACAGCACCAGCAGCAGCACGGCGTTGATCAGGCCCAGACCGAGCGCGGCGAGCATGAGGGTGTCGGGGGGCATCGGGATCTCCCTGTTTGGCGTTCGCGGCGTGTGGTATGGCCGTCCCGGTATCGGCGGCCGGCGCGATCGTCGCTACGTTAGCATAGTGCGGGGCATACAAAGCTTTGTCATTTCACGGGCCGGATCATGACGATGGTGGCGATGACGGGGGACCGCGCGGCGCAGCCGCCGCGCGTGCTGGTGGTGCTGGGCATGGGCGGAACGATTGCGGGCCGCGCCGCCAGTGCACAGGATGTGGTGGGGTATCAGGCCGGGGTCGTGTCGGTGGCCGACCTGTTGGCGGGGCTGGCGCCGCCCGAGGGCATGCGGCTAGAGGCCGAGCAGGTTGCCAACGTGGACAGCAAGGACATGACGCCCGCCCTGTGGCAGGCGCTGCTGGCGGCCGCGTGGCGGCACCTGCAGCGGCCGGAGGTGGCGGCGTTGGTCATCACCCACGGCACGGACACGCTGGAGGAGACCGCCTGGCTGCTGCACGCGGTGCTGCAACCGCGCCGGCCGGTGGTCCTGGTGGGGGCGATGCGGCCGGCCTCGGCGGCAGCGCCCGATGGCCCGCAGAACTTGGCCGATGCCCTGACCCTGGCGGGGGATGCCGTCGCGCAGACGGCGGGCGGGGTGTGGGTGACGCTCGCCGGGCGCGTATTCGATGCCCGCGCGGTGCGCAAGGTGCATCCGGCTCGGGCGGATGCGTTCGGTGCGGGCGATGGCGGCCCGGCGGCCTGGGTCGAGGCCGGGCGCGTGCGGTGGCTGGCCCAGCCTGCCGCCGTCTCACCCCACCCCGATCAGGCGGAGCGCGTGCGGGCCGTGTGCACCGCTCCGCGTTGGCCGCGGGTGGAGTGGATCAGTAGCCACGGTGGGGCGGATGGGGCGCTGGTGCGCGCCCTGCTGCGGCAGCGGCATGCGGCTTTGGTCGGTGAAGACGCCGATGCCCCGCTGGCCGGCCTGGTGGTGGCTGGCACGGGCAACGGATCGCTGCATGCCGAGCTGGTGGCAGCCCTTGCCGACGCCGAGGCCCAGGGAGTCACCGTCTGGGTGACGACCCGCTGCCCCGAGGGCGAGGTGATCCCCGGCGACGGCGGGCGGGCGCGGCGCCCGTTTGCGGTGACGGATCTGCCGCCTGCCAAGGCCCGGCTGGCGCTGTCGCTGCACCTGCTGTGGCAGCAGGCCGCCCTGAGCTGAACGCCCCCGGGGCCGGCGCGTTCAGTCGGCCAGCGCCGCGAAGACGCGCTGGGTGATCTCCTCCACCGTGCCCAGACCGCTGATGGCGCGGTATTTGGGGGCGGCGGCCGGGTCCTGCTTGGCCCAGCCGCTGTAGTAATCGACCAGCGGCCGGGTTTGGGCGGCGTAGACGTCCAGGCGCTTGCGCACCGTTTCTTCCTTGTCGTCGTCGCGCTGGATCAGGGGCTCGCCCGTGACGTCGTCCACCCCTTCCACCCTGGGGGGGTTGAACTTGACGTGGTAGGTCCGACCCGACGCCGGGTGGACGCGCCGACCGCTCATGCGCTCGATGATGGCATCGAACGGGACATCGATCTCGAGCACATAGTCGATGCGCACCCCGGCCTGGCGCATGGCCTCCGCCTGCGGGATGGTGCGCGGAAAACCGTCGAACAGAAACCCGTTGGCGCAATCCGGCTGGGCGATGCGGTCCTTGACCAGATCGATGATCAGGCCGTCGCTGACCAAGCCGCCGGCATCCATGACCTTCTTGGCCTCCAGGCCCAGTGGCGTGCCGGCCTTGACGGCCGCGCGCAGCATGTCGCCGGTCGAAATCTGCGGAATGCCGTACTTCTGGCAGATGAACGCGGCTTGCGTGCCTTTGCCAGCGCCCGGAGCGCCCAACAGAATCAGTCTCATGGGTTTCCTTTACTCGTCGCGATCGTGTTAGGGGGCCGCTGCGCGGTGGGGTGCCTCGCAGACCGGCCGGCGGCGGCCGGCGCTCGGCCAACGCCAAAGAATAGCATGTGCACCCCGACACAGCCTTACAGGCTGCGATACTGGCGGGGGGTCAGCCGTGCAGGCGCGCCCACAAGGCGCGGACACGCTCCAGGTCCTCCGGGGTGTCCACACCGGGGCCGGGGGCGTGTTGGGTGACGGTGACGGCGATGCGCTCGCCGTGCCACAGCACGCGCAGTTGTTCCAGCGACTCGCAGCGCTCCAGGGGGGCGGCCTGCAATTGCGGAAAGCGCCGCAAAAACCCGGCGCGGTACGCATACAGGCCGATGTGCCGCAGCGGCCGCGCCTGCTCGGGCCAAGTGGCGAGGTCCAGCTCGCCATCGTGGCGCGGTGCGTCGCGCCACCAGGGCATGGGCGCGCGGCTGAAGTACAGCGCCGTCGCCCGCCGATCCAGAACCACCTTGACGACGTTCGGGTTGAACAGCTCCGCCGCCGTGGCGATCGGGTGGGCGGCCGTCCCCATCGCGCAGTCGGGGCGGTCCTGCAGCACCTGGGCCACGGCCTGCACCAGCGCTGGGTCGATCAGCGGCTCGTCCCCCTGGACGTTGACCACCAGCGCGTCGTCAGGCAGTCCCAGCCGGTCCACGGCCTCGGCCAGCCGGTCGCTGCCACTGGGATGGTCCGCTCGGGTCAGGAGGGCGGCGACGCCGGCGGCGGCGCATGCGTCGGCGATCGCCGCGTCGTCGGTCGCGACGGTGCACGAGCGGGCCCCGCTCGCCAGGACGCGCTGGGCCACCCGAACGACCATCGGGGCGCCGCCGATGTCGGCCAACGGCTTGTCGGGCAGGCGGGTGGAGGCGCGCCGCGCCGGAATCACGACATGGAAGTCCACGGGCATGGCGTCGGCGGCGTCAAGGGGCCGCGGGGCGCGGCGGGGCCAGCCGGTCCAGTTCGGCCGCGTCCAGGGCACGGGCTTCGTTTTCCAGCATGATGGGGATGCCGTCGCGGATCGGGTAGGCCAGCCGCGCCCCGCGCGAGATCAGCTCCTGCGTCTCGCGCGCATACACCAGCGGGCCCTTGGTGACGGGGCACACGAGCAATTCGAGCAGCTTCGGATCCATGGCGGGCATCATAGCGCCTCGTATCAAAGCGCAGACCGTGGGCGCATCCGTTCCAGATGCCGATCCACCGCCGCAAACCACGCCGGCTCGGGGGTGAAAAGCAGCGGCACGCGCCACAGCGATGCCCGCCCCGTCAGCGGCGGGTCGTGCAGACCGTGCACCTTGATTGCGTCCTTGTCCGTGCACAGCCAGATGCGGGTCGCGCCGGGGGCTGAGGTGGCCTCGCGCAGCGCAGCACCAATCTGGTCGGCCGATGCATGATCGGGCAGCGCCAGGGTCTGCGTCAGGGCAAGCCCCCGTTGGCGCAACTGGGCAAAAAACGCCTCTGGTCGGGCGATGCCCGCCAAGGCGCCCACTGGCGTGCCCTGTGCCGCCCAGTCGCTCAGCGCGTGGCGGTAACCCCTGGCATCGACGGCATCGGCCGCCAGGGCCCGGCTCGCAGCAAACTCGGCATACGGATGGGCGCGGGGGGGGCGCCGCGGCGCGGCCGTGCGCAGCACCAGTGCCGGCCCGCCGCCCCAGATGGGTCCGGGCCAGGGCTCGCGCAGAGGCCCGGCGGGCAGCAGCCAGCCGTTGCCGACATCCCGGTCATCGAATACCACGATCGTCAAATCCCGTGCCATGGCCCAGTGCTGCATGCCGTCGTCGCTGACGACGATGTCCACCTCGGGGTGGCGCTGCAACAGCGCACGGGCGGCGGCTGGGCGGTCCCGGCCGACGGCGAGCGGTGCGCCGGTCTCGCGCGCGATCAGGGCCGGTTCGTCGCCGAAGCGCTCGGGGTCGGCCGCGTCCTCGACGACGTGCAGATCCTGACCGGGCCGGCGGCCGTGGCCGCGCGAGACGACGCCCGGGTGCCAGCCCCGCGCCTGCAAGTGGCGCACCAGCGCGATGACGGTGGGCGTCTTGCCCGCCCCGCCGACCACGACATTGCCCACCACCACCACCGGCACCGGCAGACGTTGCACCTGCCGCCCGCCCAGACGCCACACCAGCGCGCGCCCGGCCAGCGCCGCGCGGTACAGCGCGGCCAGCGGCAGCAGGCTGCAGGCCAGCGGCCCCCGCCCCAGCCAGGCCGATGGCAGGTCCAGGCCGACGGACATCAGCGGCGCTCGCCGTGCTGCGTGGCAAACGTGATCTGCACCAGGCCGGCCTGCCGCGCGGCGTCCATGACGTTGATCACCGATTGGTGGCTGGCCGCCGCGTCGGCCTGGATGACGAGCAGACTGTCCTTGCGCGAGGCCTGGCTCGCGCGCAGCGCAGCCACCAGCGCGTCGACCCCGTGTGCATCCAGCACGCGGTTGTCCACGGCATAGCGCCCGTCCGGTCCGACCGTGACCACGATTTCGGTAGGGCTCTGCGGGGGCGGCTCGGCATTCGCGACGGGCAGGTTGACCTGCAGCGCGGTCGCCTGGCTGAAGGTGGTCGTGAGCATCAAAAAGATCAGCACCACCAACAGAATGTCGATGAACGGGATCAGGTTGATCTCCGGTTCCTCGCGGTTGCCGTGTCGGAAGTTCATGCAGAGTTCGCGCAGGGGAGAGGGCAGGGGTCAGCGGCGCAGGGTGAGCAGATGGTGGACGAACCGTTCGGCTCCCACCTCAAGCTGGAGCAGGAACGCATCCGCCCGGGCCCGGTAGTAGCGCCAGAAAATCAGCGCGGGGATGGCGATCATCAAGCCGAAGGCGGTGTTGTAGAGTGCGACCGAGATGCCGTGCGCGAGCTGCGCCGGATTGCCCCCGCCCGGCATCAAACCCCCGGGGCCGGCTTGCGAGCCAAAAATCTCGATCATGCCGATCACCGTCCCGAGCAGGCCCAGCAGCGGTGCCGCCGACGCCACGGTGGCCAGCGCGCCCAGGTAGCGCTGCAACTGCGCTGCGGCCAGGCGGCCGGCGGATTCCAGCCCGGCGCGCAGCTCGGCTTCGGTGGCGCGGGGGTTGGCCTGCAGGGCGCGAAATCCGCTGGCCAACACCGTGCCGAGCAGCGAGTTGTCGGCCAATTGATCGACCACGGTGGGCGGGGGGACACCATGCCGCGAAGCCTGGATGGCTTCGTCCACCAGTTGGGGGGGCGCGATCTTGCTGGTTCGCAGGCTGATGGCGCGTTCGATGACGAGCGTCAGACCGAGGATGGAGCACGCGATCAGCGTCCAAATGGGCCAGCCGGCGGCTTGTATGATCGACAGCAAGGGGGTTCTCCTGGGCGGCGGTCGCTGCGCGCATTATGGAGCAGGCCCTGTGCGGCGGGAGCGTGGGGACATCCGATCCATGCGGTCACCCGGCCTGTGGATAAGCTTGTGTGCAACCAGCCTGTCGTCCTTGGGCGTTGACCGGATGTGGACAGCCTGTGAATCCCGGCTTTCCTCTGGGCGGGTAAAAAATCTGTTTTTTTGACAAGGACTTGGCGATGGCATTCAGGTGTCGTGCGGGCTATGATCCACACGTCGCTGGCGGGGGCGAACTGTGGGCAACCCCATGAGCGGATCGCCTTGGCCGCTGTCGGACGACGAGCCCGCCTGGCCGGTGGGGGCCTTGGTGTCGGCCGTCGCCGACGCGCTGCGGGCGCGCTTCAACCCCGTGCGGGTGAGCGGCGAGGTGGCGGGCTACCTGCGCGCCGGCAGCGGCCATGCCTACTTCACGCTGAAGGACTCGCAGGGGCAGTTGCGGTGCGCGTTTTTTCGCCGCGCGGCCGAGGCCAGCGCCGTCGCCTTGCGCGACGGCCTGCGCATCGAGGTGCTGGGGCGGCTGGATGTGTACGCCCCGCGCGGGGACCTGCAACTCGTGGTCGAGCGCGTCCGGCTGGCGGGGCAGGGGGATTTGTACGAGCGGTTTTTTCGCCTGAAGGCCACGCTGCAGGCCGAAGGCCTGTTCGAGTCGGCGCGCAAGCGGCCGCTGCCGGCGTTTCCGGCGAGTGTCGGGGTCGTCACATCGCTCGACGCGGCCGCCCTGCGCGATGTGGCCACCACCCTGGCGCGACGGGTGCCGCATCTGCCGGTGCGGCTGTACCCCGCCGCGGTGCAGGGGGCGGATGCGCCGGCCCAGTTGTGTGCCGCGTTGCGCCGCGCTTACCAGGACCACCGCGACACGGGGGCGCCGGCCGTGCTGTTGCTGGTGCGCGGTGGCGGCTCGCTGGAAGACCTGTGGGCTTTCAACGACCCCGACCTGGTGCGCACGATGGCCCAAGCTCCCATGCCCATCGTCTGCGGTGTCGGGCACGAGACGGATGTGACGCTAGCGGACTTCGTCGCGGATGTGCGGGCGCCGACGCCGACCGCGGCGGCCGAGTTGTGCGCCCCCGCCGCCGCCATGCTGCGCGAGGCGCTGCAGCGTCAGGCCCAACGCCTGAGCGCTGCGCCCTGGCGCCGGATCGATGCGCAGGCACAGCATCTGGACCGGCTGGCGCAGCGGCTGGGGCGGCCATCTGCTCTGACCGTCCGCGAGCGCGCCCGCCTGCAGGCGCACGAGCACCGGCTGGAGCGGGCGTTGGCGCTGCGCATCGACCGGCAACGCCAACACGTGCTGCGGCTGGAGCAGGCGTGGCAGTCAGCCGGGCGACGCGACACCGAGCGACGCCGGCTGCGACTGGAGCGCTGGGGCGCCCAGCTGGCCCTGTTGGATCCCCACCTGGTCCTGCAGCGGGGCTACGCCCTGGTCACCGATGCCCAGGGCCATGTCGTCACCCGCGCCGACCGGACGGCGCTGGATGCCCCCCTCCGTGTGGACCTGGCGGCAGGGCGGCTGGATGTGCGGGTGAGCGCCGTGCATGCCGAGGCGGTGCGTTGATTCCGCGCCGCCTCCGGGGACACGCCGAGCCGGCCATGCGGCTGCAATGGCCCTTCCCTACAATCCCACGGTTCGACCACAACCCCAACGAGGACACGCCATGGAACACACGCTGCCCCCCCTGCCGTTTGCGATCGATGCCCTGGAGCCGCACTACTCCAAGGAGACGCTGGAGTACCACCACGGCAAGCACCACAACGCCTACGTGGTCAACCTGAACAACCTGCAAAAGGGCACCGAGTACGAGTCAATGGCGCTGGAGGATATCATCCGCAAAGCGGCCAACCCCGGCCCGATCTACAACAACGCCGCGCAGGTCTGGAATCACACCTTCTTCTGGAACTGCATGAAACCCAACGGCGGCGGTGAGCCGACCGGCGCGCTGGCGGCGGCGATCAATGCCAAGTGGGGCAGCTACGCCGCTTTCCGCGAGGCCTTTGTCAAGAGTGCGGTCGGCAACTTCGGCTCCGGCTGGACCTGGCTGGTGAAGAAGCCCGATGGCAGCGTTGATATCGTCAACACCGGCGCTGCCGGCACGCCGCTGACCACCGCCGACAAGGCGCTGCTGACGGTGGACGTCTGGGAGCACGCCTACTACATCGACTACCGCAACCTGCGCCAAAAATTCGTCGAGACCTTCCTCGATAAGTTGGTGAACTGGGAGTTCGCGCAGGCCAACTACGCCTGACGGCGCGACGCCCCGCCCCTGCCCGGACGAAGGGGGAGAGGCCCTCGAGGAGGTGGCTCGTCCGCCCCTTCAACGCCCGCCAAACGGTCCGCCGGCCAGCCGAAAGCCGGGGCCGATGCCTCGCTTGGCAAACCAGCCCTGCGCGACCTCGAGCACATAGCGAACGGGTTCGCGCGAGCAGTGGCTGGTCTCGTCGAGCGGGCGCATGTCCACCAGGTTGACGATGCGGCCATCGTCCGCGACGAAGGCGGCCGTCAGCGGCACATAGGTGTTGCGCATCCAAAAGCA
Source organism: Tepidimonas sp. (assembly GCF_036825565.1). GTDB lineage: Bacteria > Pseudomonadota > Gammaproteobacteria > Burkholderiales > Burkholderiaceae_C > Tepidimonas. The sequence goes on from NZ_DAISXZ010000003.1 coordinate 16,215, forward strand.
CTGCACGGCCGGTGCCTCGAAGACAAACAGCATCCCTTCGTTGGGAGCCAGCTCCCGCCGCCACATCAGGCCGATCGAACGCTGCTCGTGCGTCAGCGCCACCTGCGCATCGATCAGGTGCATCCCGGCGCGCAGCGACACGCGCGGCAAGTCCGTCTGGGCAGTCTGAGCCCGCTCGGCGGCGGAAGGTTGAACCGCCGCAGCCGGTGTCGCGCACAGCCCCACGGCCATGGCCAGCACCGCCCAGAACCCTGCGCCCAGCGGACGCCGACCGCGTTGCCACCGGTCTGGCCGAGGGTGACGGAGAAGGGCCGCCGGCGGGCGGAGCGGGACAGGCATGGCGTCAGGTCCACGGAGGTTTTGTCGATAGAATCGATTCTAGAGCCCAGCGCCTACCCGGTGCTGTGGCGCATTACGCCCTACGGAGACCCCGCTCATGTATCAGCACATCCAAGTGCCCGCTGAAGGCCAGAAGATCACGGTCAACGCCGACATGTCGCTCAACGTGCCGGACAACCCGATCATCCCGTACATCGAGGGGGATGGCACCGGCTTCGACATTACCCCGGTGATGATCAAGGTCGTGGATGCGGCAGTGACCAAAGCCTACGACGGCAAGCGCAAGATCCACTGGATGGAGGTCTACGCAGGCGAGAAATCCACCAAACTCTACGGGCCCGACGTCTGGCTGCCGGAGGAGACCCTGCACGCCCTCAAGGAGTATGTGGTTTCCATCAAAGGCCCGCTGACCACCCCGGTCGGTGGTGGCATCCGCTCGCTCAACGTCGCGCTGCGCCAAGAGCTGGACCTCTACGTGTGCCTGCGCCCGGTGCGCTACTTCAGGGGCGTGCCCTCGCCGCTGAAGGAGCCGGAAAAGACCGACATGGTCATCTTCCGCGAAAACTCGGAAGACATCTACGCCGGCATCGAATACCCGGCACAGAGCGATAAGGCCAAGAAGCTGATCAAGTTTTTGATCGAAGAGATGGGCGTGACCAAGATCCGCTTCCCGGAGACCTCGGGCATCGGCATCAAGCCTGTGTCCATCGAGGGGACCGAGCGCCTGGTGCGCAAAGCGATCCAGTACGCGATCGACAACGACAAGCCCAGCGTGACACTCGTGCACAAGGGCAACATCATGAAGTACACGGAAGGCGGCTTCCGTGACTGGGGCTATGCGCTGGCGCAGCGCGAGTTCGGTGCCGAGCCGATCGACGGGGGTCCGTGGTGCAAGTTCAAGAACCCTAAGACCGGCAAGGACATCGTCGTCAAGGACTCGATCGCCGACGCCTTCCTGCAGCAGATCCTGCTGCGCCCGGCCGAGTACTCGGTGATCGCCACGCTCAACCTCAACGGCGACTACATCTCCGACGCGCTGGCGGCGCAGGTGGGTGGCATCGGCATCGCCCCGGGTGCCAACCTGTCCGACTCGGTCGCCTGCTTCGAGGCCACGCACGGCACGGCGCCCAAGTACGCGGGCAAGGACTACGTCAACCCCGGCTCGGAGATCCTGTCGGCCGAGATGATGCTGCGCCACATGGGCTGGCGCGAGGCCGCCGATCTGATCATCAGCAGCATGGAAAAGGCCATCCAGAGCAAGAAGGTCACCTATGACTTCGCGCGCCTGATGGAAGGGGCCACGCAGGTGTCGTGCTCGGGCTTTGGCCAGGTCATGATCGACCACATGTGATCGCCGCGCGGGCCGAAGTGCCCGCGCCGTCCGCCGCCTGTCGCGGGAGGAATGCCTTGCGACCCACGCTGCCGCCGCCCTCTGGGGCGGCGGTGCTTTTTGGGCGACGGACGGCCAAGCCGCGCCCCATGTGGGGGTGCCGAATTTATTGCAGAATGATTGCCATGGCCACGACACCCAAACAACCCGATCTGACCCCGAGCGTGCCCGGCGGCGGCGATGCGGTGGTGTTGGAGCATCGCCGCCAGCGCGTGCAGCCGCCCAAGATGTATCAGGTCGTCCTGCTCAACGACGACTTCACGCCGATGGAGTTCGTCGTGCGCGTGCTGCAGGAGTTTTTCAACAAGGACCACGAGACAGCGACCCAGATCATGCTCAAGATCCATGTGCACGGGCGCGGCGTGTGCGGCATCTATACCCGCGATGTTGCCGCCACCAAGGTCGAACAGGTCACCCAGGCCGCACGGGCCGCGGGGCATCCGCTGCAGTGCGTGGCGGAACCCGTTGAATAAAGAGGACTCCGCCCCACATACCCGAATGTGCCGGTGGATGCATCGCGCTACAGTTGAACCCCGAAGTGAAGGAAGTGCCCCATGATTGCCCAGGAACTTGAAGTCAGCTTGCACATGGCCTTTGTCGAGGCCCGGCAGCAGCGGCACGAATTCATCACGGTCGAGCATCTGCTGCTGGCGCTGCTGGACAATCCCAGCGCCGCCGAGGTGTTGCGCGCCTGTAACGCCAACATCGACGATCTGCGCAAGTCGCTGACCACCTTCATCAAGGACAACACGCCCACCGTGGCGGGGACGGATGAGGTGGACACGCAACCGACGCTGGGCTTCCAGCGCGTGATCCAGCGCGCCATCATGCATGTGCAGTCCACCGGCAACGGCAAGAAAGAGGTGACGGGCGCCAACGTGCTGGTGGCCATCTTTGGCGAGAAGGACTCGCATGCGGTGTACTACCTGCACCAGCAGGGTATCACCCGGCTGGACGTGGTCAACTACATCGCGCACGGCATCCGCAAAGGCGAGTCGCCCGAGCCCGCCAAGTCCAGCGAGGGCAGCGCCGCCGAAAACGAAGAGGCCGGCGAGGCTAAGGGCAACGAGAAGGCGTCGGTGCTGGAGCAGTTCACCCAAAACCTCAACCAATCGGCCAAGGACGGCAAGATCGACCCGCTGATCGGGCGGGACTACGAGGTCGAGCGGGTGATCCAGATTCTGTGCCGCCGGCGCAAGAACAACCCGCTGCTGGTCGGCGAGGCGGGCGTGGGCAAGACCGCCATCGCCGAAGGACTGGCGTGGCGCATTGTGCAAAAAGACGTGCCCGATGTGCTGGCCGATGCGACGGTGTATTCCCTGGACATGGGTGCGCTGCTGGCGGGCACCAAGTACCGCGGCGACTTCGAGCAGCGCTTGAAAGGCGTGCTCAAGGCGCTCAAGGACAAACCCAACGCCATCCTGTTCATCGACGAGATCCACACCCTGATCGGGGCCGGAGCCGCCTCCGGCGGCACCCTGGATGCGTCCAACCTGCTCAAGCCCGCGCTGTCCAGCGGCCAGCTCAAGTGCATCGGTGCGACCACCTTTACCGAGTACCGAGGCATCTTCGAGAAGGATGCGGCGCTGTCGCGGCGCTTCCAGAAGGTGGACGTGGTCGAGCCCACGGTGGAGCAGACGATCGAGATCCTCAAGGGCCTGAAGTCGCGCTTCGAGGAGCACCACAGCGTCAAGTACGCCGCCGCAGCGCTGCAGGCCGCGGCCGAGCTGTCGGCCAAGTACATCAATGACCGCCACCTGCCCGACAAGGCCATCGACGTCATCGACGAGGCCGGGGCGGCGCAGCGCATCGTCGCGCCATCCAAACGCAAAAAGACCATCGGCAAGGCCGAGATCGAGGAGATCGTCGCCAAGATTGCCCGCATTCCCCCGGCCAGCGTGTCCAGCGACGACCGCGGCAAGTTGCAAAACCTGGAGCGCGACCTGAAGGCGGTGGTGTTTGGCCAGGACAAGGCGCTGGAGGCCTTGGCCTCGTCCGTCAAGATGGCGCGCTCGGGCCTGGGCAAGCCCGACAAGCCGATCGGTGCCTTCCTGTTCAGCGGCCCCACTGGCGTCGGCAAGACCGAGGCGGCCAAGCAACTCGCCTACATTCTGGGTATCGAGCTGATCCGCTTCGACATGTCGGAGTACATGGAGCGCCACGCGGTCAGCCGCCTGATCGGCGCGCCGCCGGGCTACGTCGGCTTCGACCAAGGTGGGCTGCTGACGGAGGCCATCACCAAAAAGCCGCACTGCGTACTGCTGCTCGACGAAATCGAGAAGGCGCACCCGGACATCTTCAACGTGCTGCTGCAGGTGATGGACCATGGTACGCTGACCGACAACAACGGGCGCAAGGCCGACTTCCGCAACGTCATCATCATCATGACGACCAACGCCGGCGCCGAGACGATGAACAAGTCCACCATCGGCTTCACGACGCAGCGCCAGGCCGGCGACGAGATGGCCGACATCAAGCGTCTGTTCACGCCGGAGTTCCGCAACCGGCTGGACGCCATCGTCAGCTTCAAACCGCTGGACGAGCAGGTCATCCTGCGCGTGGTGGACAAGTTCTTGCTGCAGTTGGAGCAGCAACTGGCCGAGAAGAAAGTCGAGGTCACCTTCACCGACGCGCTGCGCAAGCACTTGGCGAAGAAGGGCTTCGACCCGCTGATGGGCGCGCGCCCGATGCAGCGCCTGATCCAAGACACGATTCGGCGCGCGCTGGCGGACGAGTTGCTGTTTGGCCGGCTGGTGGACGGCGGGCGCCTGACGGTGGATGTCGAGACGCCCGAGGGCGGCGGCGAGCCACAGGTCAAGCTCGACATCCAGCCACTGCCGAAGAAGGACCGCAAGGCCGAACCGGCCGAGCCGGAGGAGGCCACCGCCGACTGACCCCTGTCGCCCCATGCCAGCCCCGGGGCGCGGGTGGGGTCAGGCGGGTGGCGGTACGCCCTCGCGCTGCAGCAGCGCGCGCTTGTGCTCGAGCCCCCAGCGGTAGCCGGTCAGGCGGCCGTCGCTGGCGATCACCCGGTGGCATGGGATCACCACCGCCAGCGGGTTGGCACCGCAGGCCTGTGCCACGGCTCGCGTGGCGCGTGGGGCGCCCAGACGGCGGGCGACCTCGCCATAGCCGAGGGTCTGGCCTGGGGGGATGGTGCGCAGCACCGCCCACACACGCTGCTGGAAGGCGGTCCCGCGGATGTCCAGCGGCAGGGCGAAATCTCGGCCCGGGGCTTCGATCAGCGCGGCGACCGCGTCCGCCCATGCGCGGTGCGTGCGCTGGCCGTCCGCGAGGGCCGCGCGGGGAAAACGTCGGCACAGATCGGCCCGCCAGGCGTCCTCCGTGGTGCCCAGCGAGACGGCACGCAGGCCAGCCGGGCTGACGGCGACCCGCACGTCGCCCAAGGGGCAGGGGGCGACGGCCGTGTGGAGGGTTTCTGGCGCAGGAACAGTTGGGGGCATAGGCGGCATGGCCCCACTGTACGCCAAACCACGCCCCGCGGGCCGACGTGCCCCGACGTGGCCGGTGCGGCGCACCGGTTACCATGCCCGGGTGATCCAGACCGCCCACACCTTTTTTTGGCACGACTACGAGACCTTTGGTGCCGACGCCCGGCGGGATCGGCCCGCCCAGTTTGCCGGCCTACGCACCGATGCTCAGCTCAACCCCATCGGCGAGCCCCTCATTGCGTACTGCCGCCCGTCGCCGGACTATCTGCCCGACCCGGAAAGCTGTCTGATCACCGGTATCACGCCCCAGACCTGCCTGGACCGCGGCGTCAGCGAGCGCATCTTTGCCGAGTCCATTCTGGCTGAGCTGGAGCGTCCGGGCACCGTCGGTGTGGGCTACAACTCCATCCGCTTCGACGACGAGTTCACGCGCCACCTGTTGTGGCGCAATCTGCTCGATCCTTACGGCCGGGAGTGGCGCAACGGCTGCGGCCGCTGGGACCTGCTGGACGTCGTGCGCATGGCCTGGGCGCTGCGCCCGCAAGGCATCGAGTGGCCGCGCCACCCCGACGGGCGGCCGAGTTTTCGCCTCGAGGATCTGACGGCGGCGAACGGCCTCGCCCACGCCCAGGCGCACGACGCCATGTCGGATGTGTTGGCCACGGTGGCGGTGGCGCGTCTGATCCGCCAGCGCCAGCCCCGGCTGTTCGACTACGCCTTTGGGTTGCACCGGCGCGAGCGCGTCATGCAGGTGTTGGGCCTGCCTGCGCTGGCGGGCCAGGCGCGCCCCTTCGTGCATGTGTCGGGTCAGTTTTCCACCGAGCGGGGCTGCCTGGCGGTGATGTGGCCGCTGGCCAGCCACCCGTCCAACCGCAACGAACTGCTGGCTTGGGATCTGGCTCACGATCCGCGGGAGCTGATCGATTTGCGGCCGGAGGAGGCGCGCCTGCGCCTGTTTACCCGCCAGGCCGACTTGCCCGAAGGGGTGCGGCGGCTGCCGCTCAAGAGCATTCACCTCAACCGCTCGCCCATGGTGGTGAGCAACCCGGCGGTGCTGCAGGATGGCGCCGCCGAGCGCTTTGGGCTGGATTGGGGACTCATCGTGCGGCACGCCGCCTACGCCGCTGGCCTGCCCGATCTGGGCGCGCTGTGGGCCGCGCTGTTTGGGCGTCACTCGCCGTCCGGGGCGGCCGATGTGGACGGTGCGCTCTACGACGGTTTCGTCGGTGACGAGGACCGCCGGCGGCTGGCGCGGCTGCGCCAGCTCGATCCCGCCGATCCGGCGTGGCAGCGGGCGGGGTTCGACGATCCGCGGCTGCCGGAGCTGGTGTTTCGCTTCCGCGCCCGCAACCACCCGGAGTCGCTGCGCGACGATGAGCGCTTGCGCTGGCGCGAGCACTGTCGCGCCCGGTTGATGGAAGGCACGGGCGGCTTCGCGCCGTTACCGGCTTATCTGGAGCGGCTGGATGCGCTGGCCGAAGGGGCCGTCGAGCGCGGTGACGAGCGAGCGCGGGCGATCCTGGCCGACTTGATGGACTACGCCACCTTGCTAGCGCCGAAGGAATGACCGGCGGCCCGCCACAGCGCCAGGTGCTCGCCGCGCGCCACGCGCTGCAGATGGCCACCCACCTGCAGGGCCGGCATGGGCCGCCCCAGACCAAAGCCCTGCACCGCGTCGCAGCCGATCTGGCGCAGCGCATGCAGTTGGGCGGCCGTCTCCACGCCTTCGGCCACGGCCTCGCGCCCTAGGCGGTGCGCCAGGGCGACAGCCGCGGTGACGATGGCTGCATCGTCCGCATCGTCGGCCACATCCCGCACGAAGGTGCGATCGATCTTGAGCCGGTCGATCGGCAGATGCTTGAGGTAGGCCAGGGACGAGTACCCCGTGCCAAAGTCGTCGATCGCGATGCGCGCGCCCAGCTCGCGCAGCCGCGACAACTCGGCTTCGGCGCGCCGCGGGTCGCGCATCATGGCCCCCTCAGTGATTTCGAATTCGATGCCGAGCAGGGGCAGCGCGGCCGAAGCGCCCTCGGGGTCGGCCGCGGCGAAGGCCTCGCGGATGCGCTCGGCCAGCCCCTCGCGGTCGAACTGGCGCGCCGACAGGTTGATGCTGAGCAACAGCGGCCACTCCGGGTACAGGTGCCGCCAGCGCTGCCGCTGGCGGGCGACCGCCGTGCACACCCAGCGGCCCAACGCCTCGATCAGGTCAGCCGACTGCTCGGCCATTGGCACAAAGGCGGCCGGCGACAGCACTTCGCCATCCGCCTGCGGCCAGCGCAGCAGGGCCTCGAAGCCCAGCAGCGGCATCCCGTCGCTCAGGGCGTGGATGGGCTGGAAGTACAGATCGAGGGCGTCCCCCGCGATCGCCTCGCGCAGGCGCGCCTCGAGGTCGATGCGGCGCAGGACCTGTTCGTTCATGGCCGGGGTGTAGTAGCGCCACCCCGCGCCGCCTTCGCCCTTGGCGTGGTACATCGCGATGTCGGCCAGCCGCAGCAGCTCCGCCGCACGGCGCCCGTCGCGCGGGAAGGAGGCGATGCCGATCGAAGGCGTGACGTAGGCGCGCAGTACCCCATGGGCCCCGTTGTCGACGGTGAAGGGGTCCGACATGGCTTGCACGATCTGCAGCGAGACCCGCGCGGCGTCGGCCTCGTCCTGCATGCCGGTCAGGGCTACGACGAATTCGTCGCCAACGATGCGCGCAACAATGTCGCTGGCCCGCAGGCGGGAGCGCAGCCGCTGCGCTGCCTCCACCAGCACCTGGTCACCGGCCTCGTGCCCCAGAGAGTCGTTGATGGCCTTGAAGCGGTCCAGATCGATGAACAGCACGCACAGGGGGCGGCCGTCGCGCTCGGCCGCAGCCAGCGCCTAGTCCAGCGCGACGGGCAGCGCGTGGCGGTTGGTCAAGCCGGTGAGGGCATCGGTACGTGCCAACCGCTCGATGGTGTCCTGGGCGGCGCGGCGTTCGGTAACGTCGGTGTACACGGTGACGAAGCCACCCGTCGCCAGCGGCTGGCCCCGCACATGCAGCACCCGACCGTTCGGGCGGACGCGCTCGAACTCGTGCGGCTCGAAACGCAGGGCGCGCTCGCGCATCTCGGCGAGCAGGCGGTGCGGGTCGATTTGCGTTCCGTACTCGCCGCGCTCGATGTTGTAGCGCAGCAAATCGACCAGGGTGATGTCGGGCTGCTCGAGCAGCGGTCGGGGCAGGTCCAGCAGGTCGAGCAGGCGGTCGTTCCAGACCTGCACGCGCAACTCCCGATCGACCATGGACACGCCGACGGGGATGTTGTCCACCAGCGTGCGCAGGATGTCGCGCGCCTGCGCCAGCCGCTCGCGTTCCTGCTTTTGCTCGGTGATGTCGGTGTAGGTGGTAACGAAGCCCACCACCTCGCCATCGCGCAGGATTGGCTCGCCGATGACCAGGTGCGTACGGCCGTTGGGGCGGGTGCGCTCCAATCGGTGGGCGCGAAACTGCAGGGCAAGGCGCCGTCGTTCGGCCACTGCCTGCTCCGGGTCCACCGCACCGTACTCGCCGCGCTGGGCCGGCACCCGGATCAGGTCGTCGAAGTCCACCCCGTCGTAGAGCAGCTCCTTCGGCAAGTCCAGCACACGCCCGAATTCCGCATTCCAGACCCGCAGCTTGAGCTGGCGGTCGAACACGCTCAGGCCCATCGGCAGGTTTTGCACGATGGCCTCCAGGTACGAGCTGCGTTCGCGCAGGATCGCCTCCAGCCGCGCCTGCTCGCTGATGTCGAGGTTGACACCGAACGCCATGCGCTGGCCCGTGGCCGGTTCGCGCGTGACGACGGTACGCAGCAGGTGGTGGGTGATGCGGCCGTCCGGCTGCTGGATCCGGTAGCCCGTCTCTCCACTGCCGCGCGCGTAAGATTCTTCCAGCACGCGATTGACCCGCTCGCGGTCTTCCGGGGCCAACCGGCGCAGCGAGCGTTCGCGCTCGGCCGGCTCGTCCGGTGCGATGCCATGCATGCGCCGGAACACATCCGACCACCACAGCGTCTGCGTATCCAGATTGCGCCGCCAGTGCGCGATATTCAGCCGGTCGAACAGCTCCGAGACCCAGCGCTGCTCTTCTTGCAGCAGGGTGCAGGCTCGATGACGTTCCCGCCGCTCGCGCCACCAAGCGATCCCCAGCCCAATGGCGAGCGCCCACCCGACCAGGGCCAGCCAGGCGGTCATTCCATGTGTCTCCTGCAGTGCCGATGCATGGGCTGTCAGTGTAGGCCGATACCAAGCCCGACGGGGAGGGCACAAACCCGGGGGCGGCTGCCGACGCCGCTCAGCGCCGCCGGGCGCTGCCGCCGACCAGTCCGCCCAGCAGCCCGCGCACGAGCTGCCGGCCCAGGTTGGCGCCGATCTCGCGCACCGCGGTCTTGACCACCGCCTGAACCAGCCCGTCTTGCTGCCCGCCGCGCGGGCCGGTGCGGCCAAACAGCACCTCGCCCACGCGGGCACCTAGGCCGGCGGAATCGGCCGGTGTGGACTGGGGTGCGGCGGCCGTCGAGCCGGCGGCACCGGCACCGTCGCGCGGCGGCTGACCGCCCTGATGGCTGGCGCGCAGCCGCTCATACGCGCTTTCGCGGTCCACCGCCTGGTCGTACACGCCTGCCACCAGCGAGTCGCGCAGTAGCGCCTGGCGCTCCTGCGGTGTCACCGGCCCCAGGCGGCTACCCGGGGGCGTGATCCAGACCCGCTCGGTCTCGCTCGGGCGGCCCTTGCTGTCGAGCAGGCTAACCAGGGCCTCGCCCACGGCCAGTTCGGTGATCGCGGCCTCGATGTTGAGCCCCGCCTTGGGCCGCATCGTCTGTGCGGTGGCCTTGACGGCCTTTTGGTCGCGCGGGGTGAAGGCCCGCAGCGCATGCTGAATGCGGTTGCCCAACTGGCCCAGCACGCTGTCGGGGATATCGAGTGGATTCTGGGTGACGAAGTACACGCCTACGCCCTTGGATCGCACCAGGCGCACGACCAGTTCGATGCGCTCCACCAACACCTTGGGGGCGTCTTCGAATAGCAGGTGCGCCTCGTCGAAGAAGAACACGAGCTTGGGCTTGTCCAGGTCGCCCACCTCGGGCAGCGCCTCGAACAGCTCCGACAGCAGCCACAGCAAAAAGGTGCCGTACAGCCGCGGCGCGTTGAGCAGCTTGTCGGCAGCCAGGATGTTGACCACGCCTTGGCTGTCCACCGTCTGCATCAGGTCGGTGATATCGAGCATCGGCTCGCCAAAAAACCGGTCCGCTCCCTGCTGCTCCAGCGCCAGCAGCCCGCGCTGGATGGCGCCGATGCTGGCCGCGCTGATGTTGCCGTATGCGGTGGTGAACTGCCGGGCGTTGTTGCCGACGTGCTGCAGCATCGCGCGCAGGTCCTTCAGGTCCAGCAGGAGCAGGCCCTGGTCGTCGGCAATCTTGAACACCAGGTTGAGCACACCGGCCTGGGTTTCGTTGAGGCCGAGCATGCGCGCCAGCAGTAGCGGGCCCATGTCGCTGATCGTGGCGCGCACCGGGTGGCCCTGCTCGCCAAACACATCCCACAGCGTCACCGGGCAGGCAGTGGGCGGCGGCGGTGTGATGCCGCGGTCCGCCAGCACCTGGGCCAGCTTGCCCTCGATGCGCCCGGGCTGGCTGATGCCGGTCAGGTCGCCCTTGACGTCGGCCATGAACACCGGCACCCCCAGGCGCGAGAGGCCCTCGGCCAGCGTCTGCAGGGTGACGGTCTTGCCGGTGCCGGTGGCGCCGGTGATGAGGCCGTGGCGGTTGACCTTGTCGGGCAGCAGCAGGCACTCGATGGCGTCGCGGCGGGCGATCAGAATCGGCTCGGTCATGGCGGGGTGTTCGGGTCGTGGGGCAGGGTGGGAGTCGCTTGCGGCTGGCTGCCGCCGGCCGCCGCAGGGGCGCGCGTAGAATAGCGGGCTACCCCAACGGTCAGCCGGACCCGATTATCGCGACGGAATCGACGAGGTTTGCATGGCAGGACATTCCAAGTGGGCCAACATCCAGCACCGCAAGGCGCGCCAGGACGAGAAGCGCCAGCGCATCTGGACGCGCGTGGTGCGCGAGATCATGATCGCGGCGCGCCAGGGCGGCGGTGACCCGGCCGCCAATCCGCGCCTGCGGCTGGCCATCGACAAGGCCAAGGCCGCCAACATGCCGGCCGACACCATCAAACGCAACATCGACAAGGCCACGGGCAACCTCGAGGGCGTCAACTACGAGGAGGTGCGCTACGAGGGCTACGGCATTGGCGGCGCGGCCGTCATCGTCGACTGCATGACCGACAACCGCGTGCGTACGGTGGCCGAAGTGCGCCATGCCTTCAGCAAGCACGGCGGCAACCTGGGCACCGAGGGGTCGGTGGCGTTTCAGTTCCAGCACTGCGGGCAGATCGTCTTTGAGCCCGGCACCAGCGAGGACAAGGTGATGGAAGTCGCCCTGGAGGCCGGCGCCGATGACGTCATCACGCAGGAGGACGGCTCGATCGAGGTGCTGACCGCGCCGGCGCAGTTCGAGGCCGTGCGCGACGCGCTGCAGGCTGCGGGGCTGGCCCCCGCGATGGCCGACATCACCTGGCGGCCCTCCAACACCGTGGTGTTGGAGGGCGAGGACGCGCAGCGCATGCAGAAGCTGCTCGACGCCATCGAAGACCTGGATGACGTGCAGGACGTCTTCCACAACGCGGAACTGCCGGAATGAACGAACGCATTCGGGTGCTGGTCGTCGGCGGCGGCGGCCGCGAGCACGCGCTGGCGTGGAAGCTCAAGCAGTCCCTGCGCGCGGGGCAGGTGTTCGTCGCGCCTGGCAATGGCGGCACCGCGTGTGATCCAGATCTGGTCAATGTGCCCATCACCGACGTCGCGGCCTTGCGCGACTGGGCGCTGGCCAACCGCATCGGCTTGACGGTGGTCGGGCCGGAGGCCCCGCTGGCCGCCGGCATCGTGGACGTCTTTCGCGCCGCGGGCCTGCGCATCTTCGGCCCGACGCAGGCAGCCGCGCAGCTCGAAAGCTCCAAGGCCTTTGCCAAGGCGTTCATGCAGCGCCACGGGATCCCCACCGCGGCGCACGAGACTTTCTCCGACCCCGCGGCGGCGCACGCCTACGTGGACCGGGTGGGTGCCCCCATCGTCGTCAAGGCCGACGGTTTGGCGGCGGGCAAGGGCGTGGTGGTGGCCATGACCGCTGCCGAGGCGCACGAGGCGATCGACTTCATGCTGGTGGACAACCGCCTGGGCGTGCAGCACAACGCCGAGGGGGCGCGTGTGGTCATCGAGTCCTACCTGCAAGGGGAGGAGGCCAGCTTTATCGTCCTGGTGGATGGCACCCATGTGCTGCCGCTGGCCACCAGCCAGGACCACAAGCGGTTACTGGACGGCGACGCCGGGCCCAACACCGGCGGGATGGGTGCCTATTCGCCCGCGCCCGTCGTCACGCCCGCGGTGCATGCGCGTGCCCTGCGCGAGGTGATCGAGCCGACCGTGCGCGCCATGGCGGCCGAGGGGACGCCTTACACGGGCTTTTTGTATGCGGGGTTGATGGTGGCGCCGGACGGCAGCATCCAGACGCTGGAGTTCAACTGCCGCATGGGCGATCCCGAGACGCAACCCATCCTGATGCGCTTGCGCAGCGACTTGGTGGAGGTGTTGCTGGCGGCGACCGAGGGGCGGCTGGACACCGTGTCCTTGGACTGGGACCCGCGCGTCGCTCTGGGCGTGGTGGTGGCGGCGGCCGGCTATCCGCTCACGCCGCGCAAAGGGGATGCCATCGTCGCGCTGCCGGCGGACGTGGCCGATGCCGTTGTCTTCCACGCAGGCACTGCACTGCAGCAGGGGCAGTTGGTGACCAGCGGCGGGCGCGTGCTGTGCGCCACTGCGTTGGGGGCCGACGTCGCCGCGGCTCGCGACCGCGCTTATGCGCTGGTGCGTGGCATCGCCTTCGACGGCATGCAGTACCGACACGATATCGGCCACCGCGCACTGGCGCGCCAGGCCGGCTGAATGCGCCCGCGGCCGGGCAGGCCGGCCGCCCACCGCGCCCCGAGGAGGCAACCATGGCCCACGAGCCCGTGACCCAGATGCGCGAATACCTGTTGGGTTTGCAGCAGCGCATCACCAGCGCCATTTCCGAGATCGACGGTCGCTCCTTCCATTCGGATGCCTGGGAGAAGGCGCCGGGGGAGGCGCTGCAGGGCAGCGGTGTGACGCAAATCCTGGAAGGCGGCGAGGTGTTCGAGCGCGCTGGCTGCGGGTTTTCGCACGTCAGCGGCCCGAAGCTGCCCCCGTCGGCCACGCAGCACCGCCCCGAGTTGGCCGGCGCGCCGTTCGAGGCCTTGGGCGTGTCGCTGGTGTTCCACCCGCGCAACCCCTATGTGCCCACCGTGCACATGAATGTGCGCATGATCACGGCGCGCCCGGCCCGCGGCGGCGAAGCGGTGAGCTGGTTTGGCGGTGGCATGGACCTCACGCCCTACTACGGCTTCGAGGAGGACGCGGTGCACTTCCACCGCACCTGCGCGCAGGCACTGGCGCCCTTCGGCGCGGACAAATACCTGCGCTTTAAGGCCTGGTGTGACGATTACTTTTGCCTGCGCCACCGCGGCGAGCAGCGCGGCATCGGCGGGATTTTTTACGACGACTTTTCGGAGCTGGGCTTCGAGGGCGGTTTTGCGATGACGCGCGCCGTGGGCGACGCCTTTTTGCACGCCTACCTGCCCATCGTGCAGCGCCGCGTCGGCACACCCTACGGCGAGCGCGAACGCCAGTTCCAGCTCTACCGCCGCGGCCGCTACGTCGAGTTCAACCTGGTCTGGGACCGGGGGACGCACTTCGGGTTGCAGTCGGGCGGGCGCACCGAGTCCATCCTGCTGTCCATGCCGCCGCTGGTGCGCTGGTCGTACAACGAGCGGCCCCAGCCCGGCACGCCCGAGCATCGGCTGTTGACCGAATTTCTGGTGCGTCGCGACTGGCTGTGACCGGTGCCACCCCCGTGTGCGCCCCTGCTGCGCGCCGCATTGGTGTGTACGGCGGCGCATTCGACCCACCCCATCGCGCGCATCGGGTCCTGGCTGAGGCGGCGCTGCGGCAACTCGCGCTCGACACCCTGCTGATCCTGCCCACCGGTCAGGCCTGGCACAAGGCCCGTCCGCTGACCGACGCGCGGCACCGGCTGGCCATGTGCCGCTTGGCCTTTGCCGATTTGCCCGGGGTGGTGGTGGATGGGCGGGAGATCGCGCGCGACGGCCCGACGTACACCGTGGATACCCTGGCCGAACTGCGCGCCGAGCATCCCGGGGCGGTGCTGTTCGTGGTCATGGGGGCGGATCAGTGGCTGGCCTTTCGCACTTGGCGGCGCTGGGACGACATCCTGCGCTGGGCGACGGTGGCCGTGGCCAACCGGCCGCTGGCCGAGGGCGGTGCACCGCTGCCCGATCTGGCCCAAGTGGGGCTGCCGTTCGTCGCACTCGATCTGCCCCCGACGGACCTGAGCGCAACGGCCGTGCGCGACCAGTGGCGCCAGGGCTGCCGGCCACCTGGCGCCAGCGATGCGACGCCCGCCCCCGATGTGGCGGCGCTGGTGCCGCCTGCTGTCGCGCGGTATATTTCCGACCATCGGCTCTATGCTGCGACGCTCGGGCCGGCCGCTTGACAAACCGATTCCATGACCGACACCGCCGCCCATCGCCAGATCCAGAAACTCCAGCGCGCCATCGTTGACGGCCTCGAGGACGTCAAGGCCCAGGATATCCAAGTCTTCAACACCGAGGCGATCACGCCGCTGTTCGAGCGGGTCATCATCGCCAGCGGCACCTCCAACCGCCAGACCAAGGCGCTGGCCGCGAGCGTGCGGGACAAAGTGGCCGAGGCCGGGTTTGCCAAACCCCGGGTGGAGGGGGAGGACAACGGCGAGTGGATCATCGTGGACTGTGGCGCGGCCGTCGTGCATGTGATGCAGCCTGCCATCCGCCAGTACTACCGGCTGGAGGAGATTTGGGGCGGCAAGCCGGTGCGCCTGCGCCGGGCGGCTCCGCGTGCCGCCACCCCGTCGGCGGCCGGAGCCGCTGCCCCGCGGGCGTCCGCGTCGCGGGGCCGCCGCTCGGCGGCCGACGACGCCGCATGAAATGGCATTTGCTGGCCGTGGGCCAGCGCATGCCCGACTGGGCCGAGGCGGCTTACGAGGATTACGCCAAACGCTTCCCGCCCGAGGCGCGGGTGCACCTGCGCACCGTCAAGGCCGAGCCACGCACCAGCGGCAAACCTGCCGACGCGCTGATGGCGGCCGAGCGCCAGCGCCTGGAGGCCGTCTGCCCGAAAGGCGCCCGCTTGGTCGTGTTGGACGAGCGCGGCGACCGCTGCACCACGCAGGAGCTGGCACAGCGTCTGCGGCAGTGGCAGCTCGACGGCGTCGACGTCGCTTTCGTGATCGGCGGGCCGGACGGGCTGGATCCCGCGCTGCGCCAGGCCGCCCGGCATCGGCTGCGCCTGTCTGACCTGACCTTGCCGCACGCCCTGGCGCGCGTGCTGCTTATCGAGCAACTCTACCGGGCGTGGTCTATCAACACCGGCCACCCCTACCACCGCGAATGACCGAGGCCCGCCCCGACCTGCCCACCGACGACCGCCCATGGGTGTACCTGGCGTCGCAAAGCCCACGCCGCCGCCAGTTGCTGGAGCAGTGGGGCGTAACCGCCGTGCCGCTGCTGCCGGATGCCGATGAGGACCCCGAGGCGCTGGAGTGCGTGCAGCCCGGGGAGGCACCGCTGGCCTATGTGCGGCGCGTTGCCCGCCTCAAGCTGCGGGCGGCAGAGGCCCGGCGCCAGCGCCGGGGCTGGCCGGTCGGTTTGGTTCTGTGTGCCGACACCACCGTCGCGCACGGGGGCGACATCCTCGGCAAGCCGGCGGACGCCGTGGACGCCGCTCGCATACTGCAGCGCCTGTCGGGTCGGCGCCATCAGGTGCTCACCGCGGTGGCGGTTACGCGGGGGCGGCGCGAATGGCTGGCGGTGAACCGTTCCACGGTCACCTTCAAGCCCCTGTCGCCGGAAGACATTGCGGCCTACATCGCCACCGGCGAGCCGTTCGGCAAGGCGGGCGCCTACGGCATCCAGGGCCGCGCCGGCCTGTGGGCCCGGCGCATCACCGGCAGCTACACGGGCATCATGGGCCTGCCCGCGTACGAGACGGCCGAGCTGCTGCGGCGCGCCGGCCTGTCTCTGCGGTAAGCTGTCGGCCATCATGGCCCAGCACGACATCCTCATCAACTGGTCCCCGCAGGAGTCCCGCGTCGCCCTGATCGAACAGGGCGCGGTGCAGGAGGTTCTGCTGGAGCGCGCGCTGGAGCGCGGTTTGGTGGGCAACATCTATGTCGGTCGGGTGCAGCGGGTGCTGCCCGGCATGCAGTCCGCGTTCATCGACATCGGGCTGGATCGCACGGCGTTTTTGCACGTGGCCGATTTGCTGCTGCAGATCAACGTCCGCCATGCTCCGGCGCGCGCGGGCGAGCCCGAGGCCCCCAGCATGCCCCCGATCGAGCGCCAGGTGTTCGAGGGGCAGTCGATTCTGGTGCAGGTGCTCAAGGACCCGATCGGCACCAAGGGCGCGCGGCTGACCGCGCAGACCAGCATCGCGGGGCGGCTGCTGGTGTTTCTGCCCCAGGACGGGCACGTCGGCGTGTCGCAAAAAATCCCGCCGGCCCAGCGCGAGGCGCTGCGCCAACGCCTGCTTGCCCTGGTGGGCGACGGCGGGGGCGGATTCATCCTGCGCACGAATGCCGAGGACGCCAGTGACGAGGAGTTGGCCGAGGACATCGCCTACCTGCGCAAGACCTGGGCCCGCATCCGAGAGCGGGCGGTGCAGGTGGCGCCCCCCGCGCTGCTGCACGAAGATCTGACCCTGGTGCAGCGGGTGCTGCGCGATCTGGCCGGGCCGCAGACGCGCTCCATCCAGGTGGATTCGCGCGAGCAGTTTGCGGCCCTGCAGGCGTTTGCCCAGGAGTACACCCCGCAGGTGGCGGACCGGCTGGTCCTCTACCGCGGCGAGCGGCCCATCTTCGACCAATACCATGTGGACGAGGAGATCGAGCGCGCGCTGGGGCGCCGCGTCGATCTCAAATCGGGCGGTTATTTGGTGTTCGACCAGACCGAGGCGCTGACGACGATCGATGTCAACACGGGCGGCTTCGTCGGGGCGCGCAACTTCGACGACACGGTATTTCGCACCAACCTGGAGGCGGCGCAGGCCATCGCGCGCCAATTGCGGCTGCGCAACCTGGGCGGCATCGTCATCATCGATTTCATCGACATGGTGCGCGACGACCACCGCGACGCCGTGCTGGCCGAGCTGCGCAAGCAGCTCGCGCGCGACCGCGTCAAGACAATGATCGGCGGTTTCTCGCAGCTGGGGCTGGTCGAAATGACGCGCAAGCGCACGCGCGAATCGCTGGCGCAGATGCTGACCGAAACCTGTCCCGCCTGTGACGGCCGCGGCCGGGTGCGTACCACGCGCACCGTTTGCTACGACATCCTGCGCGAGATTCTGCGCGAGGCGCGCGCCTTCAACCCGCGCGAGTTCCGCATCATCGCCGCGCCGCAGGTGGTCGAGCGATTTTTGGACGAGGAAAGCCAACACCTCGCAGGGCTGTCGGACTTCATCGGCAAGCCCATTTCGCTGCAGAGCGAAAGCACCATGACGCAGGAGCAATACGACATCGTGCTGATGTGAGCGGGCGGGCGGCGGGTCAAGCCGCGTCTTCGGCGGCGGAGACGGGACTGTCGCCATCGTCCAGCCAGCCGCCGCTGCCTTGGGCATAGAGCCGGGCATACAGCCCGCCGGCGGCCAGCAGTTCCCCGTGGCGGCCCTGCTCGATCACCCGCCCGGCCTCCAGCACGACGATGCGGTCGGCATGCGCGATGGTCGAAAGGCGGTGCGCGATCACGAGCGTGGTGCGTCCGGCCATCAGCCGGCCCAGGGCCTCTTGCACCAGGCGTTCGGATTCGTTGTCCAGCGCGGAGGTGGCTTCGTCCAGAATGAGCACCGGCGCATCCTTGTAGATCGCGCGTGCGATGGCGAGCCGTTGGCGTTGACCGCCGGACAACTGGGCCGCGTTGTGGCCCACGATGGTCTGCAGGCCCTCCGGCAGCGTCGGCCACCAGTCGCCCAGGTTGGCCGCCTCCAGCGCGGCGCGTACGCGCGGCTCGACGGGGTGGTCGTCACCCAGCGCCACGTTGGTCAATACCGTGTCGTTGAGCATTACCACGTCCTGGCTGACGATCGCAAACTGCCGCCTCAGGGCGCGCAACTCCCACTCGCGCACATCCACGCCGTCGAGCCGCACGGTGCCGTGGCTGGGGGCGACGAAGCGCGGCAGCAGGTTGATCAGCGTGGTCTTGCCCGATCCGGACGGGCCGACGAACGCCACCACCTCGCCCGGCGCAATCTCCAGCGACACGCCGCGCACCGCCGCACCCGGCTGGCCCGCATAACGCACCCACACGTCCTGCAGGCTGATGCGCCCCTGTGCCCGCCCGCCGTCGTGCTGCCCGCCGCTTTGTACCGGCGTGTCTTCGATCAGCGCCACTCCGCGTTCCAGCGCGGCCAGCCCGCGCGTGATTGGGGTGGCAATGTCCGCGAGCTGGCGAATCGGCGTCACGAGCATCAACATCGCCGTCACGAAGCCGACGAAGCTGCCGACCGACACCCCGCCAGAGGCCTGGTGAAGCGCCACCATGATGACGGCCGACAAGGCCGTGGCCGCCAGGATCTGCGACAGCGGCGTCATGGCCGCGGCCGCGACCGTGCTCTTGAGCGCCAGGCTGCGCAGCGCGGCGTTGAGGGTCGCAAACCGCCGCTGTTGCTGTGCCTGGGCGCCGTGCAGCCGCACCAGCCGGTGGGCCAGCACATTTTCCTCGACCACATAGGCCAGTTCGTCGGTGGCGGCCTGGCTGCGCCGGGTCACGCCGTACAGCCGGCGCGACAGGGCCTTCATGCCCCAGGACAGCGGCGGGAACATGGCCAGCACGATCAGCGTGAGCTGCCAGTTCAGCCACAGCAGATAGGCCAGCAACGCGGCGATCGTGAACACGGTGCGCACCAGGGTCAGCAGCGCGCCGACGAGCTGACCGGCGCCGTTTTGCACTTCGTACACCAGGGTGTTCGACAGGCGACTGGCGTTTTGTTCGGCGAACAGGCGCAGGTCCGCCTCGCCCAACCGCTCGAACATCGCGCGCCGCAGCGCCACCATGCCCCCATTGGTGGTGTAGGCCAGCCCGTACTGGGCGACGAAGGTGGCCAACCCGCGCAGCGCGAACAGGCCGATTAGCGCCACAGGGACCGTCCACAGGGGCAGGCCACCCGCGATGAACCCCTCGTCGAGCAGCAGCTTCAGCAGGGCGGGGATGGCGGGCTCGGTCAGCGCCGCGAGCAGCGCCCCCAGGGCGGCGATGCCCACCCCCGCCCGCGCGGGGCGGAAGTACGGCCACAGGCGCCGCAGCCGGTCGCGCACGCGCGCGCCAGCCTTGGCCCTGTCGGGGCCGGCGGCGGCTGGGGAGGGATCGGGCGCTGTGGTCGACAAGGCGGGCGGTGGAGCGGGGCCGTTGCGGCGGGAACTTTCTTGGGGGTGGTCGACACCCAGGGCCACGGTGACGCTTCCGGTATTATCCGCCGTACCGCGCATTTCCCGCACACATTCCCCGCACCCACCGCGCACGCCGCGGCGGTGCGTTCGTCTCGTTGTCCGACCGCCAACCACCGCTTCGATGACGCTCATTGATCGCTTCGGCACCCCCCTGTCCGGTCTGGAACGCGGCACTGCGCCGTGCCCGTCGTTCGCTCCGCTGTCGCGCCGCGGGCTGCTCGCGTCGGCTGTGGCCGGTGCGTTGGCCGCCTGGTCGGCGCCGGCAGCCGCCCAGTTCCGGGTCGAGGTGACCGGTGTCGGCGTGCAGCAGATTCCGTTCGCGGTCGCGCCGTTTCGGGTGCCGTCTGGCTTGCCGCAGGACGTGGCGGCCATTGTCGCGGCCGACCTGGTGCGCAGCGGTCAGCTCCGCCAGATTGCGGGCGGTCCCGCAGGGCTGGACGAGGCCTCGCGCCCGGATCTCGGGCCCTGGCGCACCCAGGGGGCGGATGCGCTGATCACCGGCAGCGTGCGCGGGCTGGCGGATGGCCGTTTCGACGTTCGGTTCCGCCTGTGGGATGTGGTGCGCGGCACCGACCTGGGGGGGCTGAGCTACCCCGTGAGCGCGGCCGATCTGCGGCTGGCGGCGCACCGCATCGCTGACTACGTGTACGAAAAGCTCACTGGCGAGCGGGGCGTGTTCTCCACGCGCATCGCGTATGTCACCAAAAATGGCGATCGCCACCAGCTTTGGGTGGCTGATGCCGATGGCGAGAATGCCCAGCCCGCCCTGACCAGCCGCGAGCCCATCATCTCCCCCGCATGGTCGCCCAACGGCACGCAGCTCGCTTATGTGTCGTTCGAATCGCTCAAGCCCGTCATCTACGCGCACGACATCGCCACCGGCCGGCGTCGGCTGCTGGCGAGCTTTCGTGGCTCCAACAGTGCGCCGGCGTGGTCGCCCGACGGCCGGCGCCTGTACGCCACGCTGACCCTGGCGGGCAGCTCGCAGATCTATGCGCTCGACCTGGACGGCGGCCAGCCGCAGCGCATCACCCAGACCGGTGGCATCGACACCGAGCCCGCCTTTGCCCCCGACGGCAAGTCGGTCTATTTCGTCAGCGACCGGGGTGGTTCGCCACAGATCTACCGCATGACCCCGGACGGGCGCGAGGTCACGCGCGTCACCTTCGAGGGGGGCTACAACATCTCCCCGGCGGTCAGCCCCGACGGCCGGCAACTGGCCTTCGTCTCCCGCATCGGGGATGCGTATCGCCTGCGCTTGATGGATCTGGCCAGCGGAACCGTCACCTCGCTGACCGACACCAACGCCGACGAAAGCCCGAGCTTTGCGCCCAACGGCCGCCTGATCATCTATGCCACGCGCGTGCAGGGCCGCGAGTCGCTGATGACCACCACCCTGGACGGACGCATCAAGACGCGGCTGGCGGCGAGCGGCAGCGTGCGCGAACCCGATTGGGGTCCGTTCCTGGCCTGATGGCGCGGGCGCGCCGACCGGTTTCTTTTCCTTTGGTTTTTTCACTTACGCAATCCACCATGAAAACCCCTGTTCGTCATTTCTGGCAACGTCATGCGGTCCGCGCGGGTGCGGCGCTGCTGGCGGCCTCCGTGCTGGCTGGCTGCTCCAGCGTCAAGCTGGACGAGAGTGCCCCCGTCAGCGATCGGTCGCCCACCCCGGTGGGTGTGGCGGGCGCGGGGGGCGGTGCCGGTGGCGCGGGCAGCGGCGCGGTGGACAGCCGCACCGTGGTGCCCGTGCAAACGCAGCAGCCCGGGGTGGGGCAGCCGCCGGCCAATGTCGCGCGCATCATCTACTTCGACTTTGACTCCTACACCGTCAAGCCCGAGTTCGTGGCGGTGCTGGAGGCGCACGCGCGTTTTCTGAACGCCGACCGCCAGCGCCGCGTGGTCCTGGAAGGCCACACGGACGAGCGCGGCGGGCGCGAGTACAACTTGGCCCTGGGCCAAAAACGCGCCGATGCCGTGCGCCGTGCCCTGGCATTGATGGGCGTGCAGGAGACGCAGATGGAGGCGGTCAGCTTCGGCAAGGAAAAGCCGGCGGCGCAGGGCAGCGGCGAAGAGGCCTGGAGCCAAAACCGCCGTGTCGAGCTGGCCTACCGCTGATTCCGCGCCATGAGCCAAGCCCGCTTCGACCGGTCCGTCGCCGCAGGGTGTTTGCCGGTGCGCCGCTGGCAGGCGGCGCTGGCCGCCTGGGTGGGCGGCGCCGTGCTCGCCGCAGCGGCCCTGCCCGCGCATGCGCTGTTCAGCGATGACGAGGCACGCCGCGCCATCCTGGATTTGCGCAGCCGCGTGGAGGCTCAGCGCCAAGCCCTCGAAGCCACCGAGCGTCAGCTGCAGGAGCTGCAGTCCGGCGGCGACACCGCGCGCCGTGGGGTGCTCGATGTCGTCAACCAAATCGAAGCGGTGCGCCGCGAACTGGCGATGCTGCGGGGGCAGCAGGAGCGCCTGGCGCGCGACCTGGCGGATCTGCAGCGCCAGCAGCGCGACGCCCTGGCTGCATTCGATGAGCGCCTGCGCGCGCTGGAGCCCATCAAGGTCACCGTCGACGGCACGGAATTCGCCGCACGCCCGGAAGAGAAAACCGCTTTCGAGGGTGCCATGGCGGCCCTGCGGGCGTCGGATTTTCCGCGCGCGGCCAAGCTGTACGGGGATTTTCTGGCGCGCCATCCGGGCAGTGGCTATGCGCCGCTGGCTCTGTACTGGCAGGGCAATGCCCTGTATGCCGACCGCCAGTACCGCACCGCCATCGACAGCTATCAGCGGCTGATCGACCAGTCGCCGGAGCATCCCCGCGCGGCCGAGGCGATGCTCGCCATCGCGAGCTGCCAGCTCGAACTCAAAGACTCCAAGGCTGCGCGCGCCACGTGGCAGGCGCTCATCAAGCGCTACCCCGATACCGAGGCCGCAGCTACCGCCCGCGAGCGTTTGGCGCGGCTGCAGTAAACCTGGGGGCTGCCCGCGCGGCGCCCACCCTGCGCCAGACCTCGGCGCACCCTGGCGCACGCGGGCCCGTAGAATCGGTCCCGAAACCGTTCTCGCACCATGGACCTCGCCGCTTTTCAATCCCTGTACACCTCCGTTCTTTGGGCGGCCTTCGCCGTTTCAGCCGTGTTTGGCGCCGTTGCGCATCGCACCCATTTCTGTACCATGGGGGCTATCAGCGACATCGTGAACATGGGCGACTGGACCCGCATGCGCATGTGGGGCATGGCCATCGGGGTGGCCATGCTGGGCTTTCACACCATGGCGGCTTTGGGGTGGATCGACCCCTCCCAGACGATTTATTACAGCGGGCGGGTTATCTGGCTGTCCGCGCTCGTGGGCGGGGCGCTGTTCGGTTTTGGCATGGTGTTGGCGTCGGGTTGCGGCAGCAAGACGCTGGTGCGCATCGGAGGCGGCAGCCTCAAGGCCGTGGTCGTGTTCTTCGTCATGGGGGTGGCGGCGTTTGCGACCCTGCGCGGGATCACGGCCGTGCTGCGTGACAGCACGGTCGATCGCATCGCCATCGAGATGCAGCCCGGCAGCGCACTGCCCAGTTGGCTGGCCGCCCTGTTGGGCTGGGAGGCCTCCACCGCCGCGTGGGTGATTGGCGGGGGCCTGGGGCTGGCGCTGATGGTGTGGGCTGCGTTGGGCGAGGGCTTCCGCCGTTCCCCGGACGCGTGGCTGGCCGGGCTGGGCATCGGGGCCACGGTGGTTGGGATGTGGTGGGTGTCGGGCCGGCTCGGCTTCGTGGCGGAGCACCCGGAGACGCTGGAGTCGGTCTTCCTGACGACCAACAGCGGCCGCATGGAGGCCCTGACCTTCACCGCGCCCATGGCGTATACCCTCGATTGGCTGATTTATTTTAGCGACAAGAATAAGGTGTTGACCCTGGGCGTCGTGTCGGTGTTGGGGGTGGTGGTGGGGGCGTTCCTCCATGCGGTGGTCAGCCGGTCGTTCCGCTGGGAAGGGTTTGCTGGCACGCGCGACACGGCGCTGCATCTGGTGGGCGCCTTGTGCATGGGGGTGGGCGGTGTCACCGCCATGGGCTGCACCGTTGGGCAGGGCTTGTCGGGCCTGTCGACGTTGAGCGTCACCAGCGCGATCGCCTTCGCCGGGATCGTGACTGGCGCCTTGGGTGGGCTGCGCTTCCAACTCTGGCTGCTCGAGCGTGACTGAGGCCGACACCGCCGCCCCGGCGCTGGACGCGCCCGATGTCGAGCGGCGCTTTGGGGGGCTGCGACGCCTGTACGGTCCGCAGGGCGCGCAGCGGATCTTCGACGCGCACGTCATCGTGGTCGGCATCGGCGGGGTGGGGTCGTGGGCGGCCGAGGCTCTGGCCCGCAGTGGGGTGGGCCGCCTCACCCTGATCGATTTGGACCATGTCGCCGAGTCCAACACCAACCGACAGATCCACGCCCTGGAGGGCACCTATGGACAGGCCAAGGTGGAGGCCATGCGCGCCCGCATCGAGGCCATCCATCCGGGTTGCCGGGTGTGCACCATCGACGCATTCGTGACCCCGGACAACTGGGTGGACCTGTTGCGCCAGGCGCAGGCGTACCAAGGCGCCCAAGGGCCGTTCGCGGTCATCGACGCCTGCGATCAGATGGCGACCAAGACTGCCGTGGCCGCCTGGGCGTTGCGGACGCGCAGCGTGTTCATCACCGCCGGCGCCGCAGGGGGCAAGCGGCGCGGGGACCGGGTAGAGATTGCCGACATTGCCGAGGCCACCCACGACCCGCTGCTCGCGCAACTGCGGCAGCGGCTGCGCAAATGGCACGGAGCGCCGCGCCAGGGGCGCATGGGCGTGATGACGGTATTCAGCCGGGAGTCCGTCGCGCCGCCGGATCCCGCGTGCGCCGTGGACGGCGCAGGGGACGGGTCGCTCAATTGCCACGGATACGGCTCCAGCGTGGCGGTGACGGCCACTTTCGGCCTGTGCGCCGCGGGTTGGGTCCTGGATGCCGTGGCGGCCGTCCGCGGCTGACGGTGCCGGGGCATCGGCTCCGGAAAGGCGAGAAATTTCGGCTATAATGAGCGCTTTCGCTGCAAGCGTAGACGCTGTTGTGAAGAAAAAGTGGGTCGTTAGCTCAGTCGGTAGAGCAGCGGACTTTTAATCCGTTGGTCGCAGGTTCGAATCCTGCACGACCCACCAAATCAACCAACGACTTGGCCCGCCGATGAGCGGGCCTTTCGTTTTTCGGTGTACCGTTTTTGACACCGGGACGGCACTGCTCGTCGTGATGCCGCCCCCGACCGCCTCTCAAGCGGCCCACAGCGTACGCAGGCTATGCGTGTCACCGCCCGATGAGCCGCCGGTACGCGTCGCGCGTTTGCGGGGAGACCGCCTGCACCAGTTGCACGTGGTCGGTTTTGTGCCGGGCGAGCATGCGCGCCGTGGCCACGGTGCGCGAGCGGCAGAACCAGTGGCAGGTGTGCTGCAACAGCAGCATCTCGGCGCTCAGCATGTAGGCCTGGTCCCGCCGGGACAGCCCGGCCTGGTTGGCCACGACGGCCTCGATGCCCGCCGCGTGTATGGCCAGGGCACGGCGCAGATCGAAGGTGGCCCGTGGAAACAGTTTGTGCGCACGCGGCAGCGCGATGGGCAGGGTGCTGACCAGGGCATCGTCCGGCCAGATCTGCTCGACATCGGTGGCCAGTTGGCGGACCTGGTCCCGCAGCTCGGTTTCGGCCGCGGTCAGCAGCGCCCAGATCTGGTCGCGCCGGGGGGGGTCGTCTTCGCCCAGGGCGCGCAGGTAGCCGTCCAGCAGGGTTTCCATCAGGCGCTCGATGCGGTAGGGCTGCAAGTAGCGGCCGAGCAAGCGAATGCGGTGTTGCTGTTCGCGAACCTTGGCGACCTGGAGGCCGGCGCCCAGCGCCAGCACAAGAACAATCAGTTCCATGCAAAGGGGACAACGCAAGAAGGCTGAGGGTCATGCCGGCATTTCACGCCGACGTGATGGCGTTTCGCGCCCGTGGCCTGCATTCTGTCGCATACGACTGGCAGTTGCCGGCGCCGAGCGGCACAGTGCGCGTCACATCGTGATCCACCCGGGAGCCTGCGTCATACAACGCACCTCCACCATCGCCATTCATCTCAGCGCCGGGCTGGCCGCTGCTGCGCGGAGGACGGTTCTCCCCATAGCCGAAGGACGCCCACCTGGCGGTCAGTTCGCAGGCGAGCCGTGCACCAGGGGGCAGAATCGCAGATTGTCCCCAACGCCAATCCCGACGGCTGGTCCGCCGTCGAGAAAGCGTGGGAATCGATACCAGTCGATGAGCGCTTGCTGCGACCCATCAAGCCACCGGATTGAACCGATAGCCGCTGCCGGCGGCTTCGATGTGCCCCAGGGCGGGGAAGGGGAAGTGAAAGCCCCCCACCATCAGCTTGTCGCGGATGATCTGATCGTAGATGCGGCGCCGCGTCTGCCGGGCCAGGTCCGCATCCATGTCGAACACCACCGACCAGTCCGGGTTGCGCACGAACAGGGACGGGATGTTGGACGTGTCGGCCACGTACATGAAGCCCTGGCCCTCGGAGCGCAGTGTGAAAACGCACATGCCGGGCGTGTGGCCGAAGGCCGCTTCGGCGCGGATGCCAGGGGCCAGCTCCGCGCCGGGCTGAAAAGGCACCAGCCGGTCGGGCGGCAGTCCGCCGAACACCCGTCGCACGGCCTGAAAGGCACCTTGCATCGCCTGCGGCGCGCTGGCCATGCGCGCGTCGTCCGTCCAAAACGCGTGCTCCGGTGCCGGGACGTGGATTTTGGCGCGGGGGAAGGTAAGGCGGCCGTCCTTGAGGCGCACCCCGTTGATGTGGTCACCGTGGTAATGGCTGATCACGACATGGTCGACGTCTTCCGGCTGGTAGCCGGCGGCGGCCAGGTTGTCGCGCAGGCGCCCGGTCGTGGGTGGGCCGTTGTCGGCAAAGCCGGTGTCGAATAGGAATCTGCCCGCCGGCGTCACCGCCAGGAAGGCGTTAAACGGGATGTCTACGTAATCGGTGGGCAGATTCTGCGAGGCGAGCAGGGCCTTGACCTGCTCCAGCGGGGCATTGCGAACGAACTCCTCGCCCAGCGGGCGGCGCAACGCGCCGTCGTTGAGCGCGATGATCTCGAAGGCGCCGAGCCGGATGCGGCGCATGCCCGGCGAGGGCAGGGTGGGGGCCCCAAAATTGGGGGCGCCCTGTTGCGACCACGCCGACCCCAGGGCCAGCCAACCGGCGGCGGCAATGCCGGCACCCAAAAACAACCGTCTGTCCATGAGCCAAGCCTCCTGCAGCGTCCGCAATGCCCGAAATGGGCGGAACGCTCGAGCTTAGGGCCGAGGGCGACCTGTCGTGGACGGCGCCGCAAAGCCGTGTGCCGAGCAGGGGTATTGCCATGGGGGCGTTATGCAGCGCCGTCGGTCAGGCGCTGCACTTGTACGGCCTGCCCCCACAGTAGCTCGATCACACGTGCCGTCTGGGCCAGGTCGCCACTCGTCCAAAACGCGACGTCGCCGAGGGCGGTGCCGGGTATGGCGAGGCGGGCCTCGTCGAGCCGGCGCGCCAGTTCGCGCGCGACCGCTGGGGCCGGATCCAGGATGGTGACGTCCGGACCGGTGATGCGCTGGATCACCGGGCGCAGGAAGGGGTAGTGCGTGCACCCGAGCACCAGCACGTCGGCGCCGGCCGCGAGCAACGGCCGCACGCGCTGTGCAACCGCGGTCTCGGTGTCGGGGCAGTCGAGTTCGCCGCGTTCGACGCGCTCCACCCAGCCCGGGCAGGCTTGCGGGAGCACCTGCACGCCGGCCGCATGCGCCGCGATCAGGCGCGCCAGTCCCGGGCTGTCCACCGTATTGCGGGTCGCCAGAACGCCGACGATGCCGCTGCGGGTGAGGGCGGCCGCGGGCTTGACGGCCGGCTCGATGGCCACGAGCGGCCAGTTTGGATGGCGTTCGCGCAAGGCGCGGATCGACAGGCCGGTGACGGTGTTGCAGGCGACCACGACGGCTTTGCACCCGGCGCGCCGCAACTGGGCCAGGATGTGCTCGGCACGGGCTTGGACGTAAGCGGGCGATTTGTCGCCATAGGGCGCGTGCCCCGAGTCCGCCATGTAGATCAGCCGCTCGGCCGGCAGGCGAGCCCGGATTTCGCGCAACACCGACAGGCCACCCACCCCGGAGTCGAACACCCCGATGGGGGCGTCCGCAGCAAAGGCTGGGGCGGCGCCCATGCGCAGCGCGTCGGGGGATCAGCCCGCCAGGGCGGCCTTGACCGCGGCCGACACCTGGCCCATGTCGGCCTGGCCGGCCAGATCGGCCTTGGCCAAGGCCATGACCTTGCCCATGTCTGCGGGGGTAGGCGCGCGGCCCAGGTCGGCGGCGACGCGGCCGACGATCGCTTGCACGGCCGCAGCGATCGCTGCGGCGTCCAGCCGCGCGGGCAGATAGGCCTCGAGTACCTGGGCCTCGGCGCGCTCCTTGTCGGCCAAGTCGGTGCGGCCGGCTTGTTCGTACGCGGCGATGGAGTCGCGGCGCTGCTTGAGCAACTTGTCCACGACCGCAATCACCCCCGCATCGTCCAGCGTCACGCGCTCATCGACCTCTTTTTGCTTGATCGCGGCCAGCAGCAGGCGGATGGCGCCCAGACGCGCGCTGTCCTTGGCGCGCATGGCGGTCTTCATGTCGTCGGTGATCCGGTCCTTCAGTGCCATGGGGTGTACAGTCCTAAGGTGTCTTGAGCAAGCAACAAAGCCCGCCGGAGCGTCCTCTGGCGGGCTTTGGGGCGGACCGAAACGGCACGCAGAACCGGGCGCAGTGGGCCACGGTCTGCCGCTGCCGGCCGTCGTGTCCGGTCGATCAGTACAGACGCTGCGGCAGCTGCTGCGAGCGCACGCGCTTGAGGTGGCGCTTGACGGCCGCGGCCTTCTTGCGCTTGCGCTCGGCGGTGGGCTTTTCGTAAAACTCGCGGGCGCGCAGCTCGTTGAGCAGGCCCAGCTTCTCGATCGTGCGCTTGAAGCGGCGCAGGGCGACGTCGAACGGTTCGTTGTCTTTAACGCGAATGGTGGTCATTGGCCAATGGTTTCCATAGTGTGCCAGGGCCGCACGTGGGGAAGATCAGACCCGACGCCGGTTTGCCTGGCAGGGGTTCCCCGTCTTCAAGGTGATCACGGCCGACGGGGTTTTGCCAGCAAAGCTCCTCATTATAGGCGATTCGGCGTGACTGGGTAGGGTATAACATGGTCACACCGATCACGGGGGGGAGACTGCCATGTTCGATTCGGCCGAAATCGGCCACCGCATCGACCGCGCCACCTACAAAGCCGAAGCGCCGGCTTTGCGGGCCGCCCTGCTAGATGCCCAATACGAGTTGTTGCGCCGCGGCACGCGCGCCGTGGTCATCCTCATCAACCGGGTGGACGGGGCCGGGCGCAGCGAGACGGTCAACACGCTCAACGCCTGGATGGACCCGCGGCACATACGGACCGAGGCGTTTGGCGCCATGACCGACGAAGACCGCCGCTGGCCCGAGATGTGGCGGTTTTGGCAGGTCTTGCCGCCCAAGGGGCGCATCGGGATTTTGTTTGGCTCGTGGTACACCGATCCGATCTTGGCACGGGTCGAGGGACGCGACAGTCGCGACCATTTCGCCCACCGGCTGGAGCGCATCCGCCAGTTCGAGCGCATGCTGGCGGCGGAGGGCGTGGTCTTGGTGAAGTTCTGGTTTCACCTGTCCCGGCAGGCGGCCAAGGCGCGCCTGAAGGCGCTGGCGTCCGACCCCCGCACGGCGTGGCGCATCGGACCGCAGGAGAAGGCGCACCTCAAACGTTACGACGACTTCATCGAAGCCAGCGACGAGGCGCTGCGCAAGACCAGCCTGGGCGAAGCGCCGTGGATCGTCATCGAAGGCAGCGACGAGGCCTATCGCCATCTGACGGCGGGGCGGCATCTGCTGTCGGTGCTGCGCCACGCGGTGGCGCCGGCGTCGCCCGTGGCGCCCCAGGGACCGTTGCCGGCCAGCGTGATCGAGGCGCCGGGCGACGATGTGACGCTGCTCAAGGCGCAGGACTACGGGCGGCGGCTGACGCACGAGCGTTACGAACGCCTGCTGGAGCGCTGGCAGGGCCGGCTCAACGGATTGAGCCGCGATCCGCGGCTGCGCAGCCGCTCGCTGGTGGTGGTATTCGAAGGCATGGATGCTGCGGGCAAGGGCAGCACCATTCGCCGCCTGACCGCGGCCTGGGATGCGCGCTTTTACCGCGTGGTGCCCGTCGCGGCCCCCAACGAGAACGAGCGCGCCCAGCCCTATCTGTGGCGGTTTTGGCGCTATATCCCGCCGCATGGCCGCGCGGTCATCTTCGACCGATCGTGGTACGGGCGGGTGCTGGTCGAGCGGGCGGAGGGCTTTTGCGCCGATGCCGACTGGATGCGCGCCTATGGCGAGATCAACGCCTACGAGGAGGAATTGACCGAGGCGGGGGTGATCATCGTCAAGTTCTGGCTGGCCATCACGCCGCAGGAGCAGCTGCGTCGCTTTCGCGAGCGCGAGGCCACGCCCCACAAGCAGTTCAAGATCACCCCGGAGGACTGGCGCAACCGCAACAAATGGCCCCAGTACGAGCGGGCGGTGCAAGACATGGTGGACCGCACCTCGACCCGGGTCGCCCCGTGGCATCTGGTGGCGTCGGACGACAAGCTGTGGTCGCGCATCGAGGTGCTGCGCACTCTGTGCCGTCGCATCGAGCAGGCGCTGGAGCAAGGGATACCGGCCAAGCGCCGTCTGTGATCGGTCGCCCGGCCGGTCCTTCGGCGGCGGGCGGCCCGGCGATCAGGCGGGCGGTGCCGGGGGCAGGCCATGGCGCGCCCGCGCACGCTGGCAGGCGTCGCTGCCCTCGGCGAATTCGCGGCAGGGCGAAGGCCGCCACTCGTAGATGCCGCAGGCCACGTGTTCGCCCACGCGCCCCGTCAGGGCGGTGCAGCGCGGGGGCCAATGGTCGGTGCCACGCATGCGCACGGTGGTGCCGGTGACGGGCACGGTCAGCCCGTCCGGGACTTGGCCGCCACCGTCCTGCGTCTCGTATACCGAAAAATCGACCCGAAACCAGGCGCAGCATGCGCCGCAACGCTGACACTTGCTCATCGCACTCACAGCCGGCCGAGCAGCAGATACTCCATCAGTGCCTTCTGCACATGCATGCGGTTCTCAGCCTCGTCCCAGACGACGGACTGCGGGCCGTCGATGACTTCGGCGTCCACCTCCTCGCCGCGGTGTGCGGGCAGGCAGTGCATGAACAGCGCCTCGGGCTTGGCCTGGGCCATCATCGTCGGCGTCACGCGCCAGGCGGCGAACGCCTGCTGGCGCGCTTCGTTTTCAGCCTCGAAGCCCATGCTGGTCCACACATCGGTGGTGACGAGGTCGGCGCCGCGGCAGGCCGCCATCGGGTCGTCGAACACCTGCCAGAAGTCGCCGCGCGGCACACCGGCCACGGCCGGGTCGACCTCGTAGCCGCGCGGCGTGCTGAGGTGCACCCGAAAGCCGAGGATCTGCGCCGCCTGCAGCCAGGTGTTGGCCATGTTGTTGCCGTCGCCGACCCAGGCCACCGTGATGCCACGCAGCGCGCCCGGATCCAGTGTCCCGTCGGCGCGCCGGCCGCGGTGCTCCAGCCAGGTGAACAGGTCCGCCAGGATCTGGCACGGGTGAAACTCGTTGGTCAGGCCGTTGATGACCGGCACGCGCGAGTTCGCGGCAAAGCGCTCGATCTTGCTTTGCTCGAAGGTGCGGATCATCACCAGATCCACCATGCGGCTGATGGCGCGCGCGGTGTCCTCGATCGGCTCGCTGCGGCCCAGTTGGCTGTCGCCGGTGGTCAGGTGCACCACCGAGCCGCCCATCTGGTACATGCCAGCTTCGAAGCTGACGCGCGTGCGCGTGCTGGCCTTCTCGAAGATCATCGCCAGCGTGCGGTCCGGATCGGCGAAGGGTTGGTATTTTTCGACGGCTTTGAACTTGCGCTTGATGAAGTCTGCCCGCTCGAACAGATAGGCGTACTCGTCCGCGCCCAGGTCCTTGAATTGCAGATAGTGTTTCATCCGGAGGTCTCGTTCAAGAAGGCGCGCACCTGGGGCACCAGCTTGGCCACGATCTCGTCGGCTTCGGCGCGCGATAGAATCAGCGGCGGTACCAGGCGGATCACCCGGTCGGCGGTCACGGACAGCAGCAGTCCTGCCTGCGCGCAGCGGTTGACCAGCACGCCGCAAGGGCGGTCCAGCTCCACGCCGATCATCAGGCCCTTGCCGCGCACCTCGCGCACGCCGGGCAGGCCGTGCAACTCGGCCCACAGCTGCGTGTGCAGGTGCGTCCCCACGGCGGCGGCGTTGTCGAGCAGGCCTTCGTCCTCCATGATGCGGATGGTCTCCAGCCCCGCGCGCGTGGCCAGCGGGTTGCCGCCGAAGGTGGTGCCGTGGTTGCCGGGTTGAAAGATCTGGGCCGCGCGCGGTCCGGCCACCACCGCGCCGATCGGCACGCCCGAGCCCAGCCCCTTGGCCAGCGGCATCACATCGGGCCGGATGCCGGCCCACTGGTGGGCGAACCACTTGCCGGTGCGGCCCATGCCGCACTGCACCTCGTCGATCATCAGCAGCCAGTCGCGCTCGTCGCACAGCGCGCGCACGCCGGCGATGTAGTCCGGCTGCAGCGGGCGCACGCCACCTTCGCCTTGGATGGCCTCGAAGAACACCGCCACGACGTCGGGGTTGCCGTCGGTGGCGCGCTCGAGCGCTTCCAGATCGTTGATCGGCACGCGGATGAAGCCTTCGACCAGCGGCTCGAAGCCCGCCTGCACCTTGGGGTTGCCGGTGGCCGACAGCGTGGCGATGGAGCGGCCGTGGAAAGCGCGCTCGTAAACGACGATCTGCGGCCGGGCAATGCCCTTGTCGCGGCCGAATTTGCGCGCGAGCTTGAGCGCCGCTTCGTTGGCCTCCAGTCCACTGGAGCAAAAAAACACCTTGTCCAGGCCCGAGCGCTCGCACAAGGCGGCGGCCAGTGGCTCGGTCCAGGGGTGGTGGTAGTAGTTGCTGACGTGGATGAGTTGCGCCACCTGGTCCTGCAGCGCGCGCACCAGCCGCGGGTGCGCATGGCCCAGTGTGTTGACCGCGATGCCGGCCAGTGCGTCGAGGTATTCGCGGCCTTCGGCATCCCACACCCGGCAGCCGCGCCCGTGCGTCAGCAGGATCGGGACGCGTCCGTAGGTGGACATCACGTGCGGCTCGGTCGGGGCAGGGGTGGCGTTCATGGACATCCAGCGTGAAGGGTTGGGCGGGGCCAGCCGGGGAAAGCGCGATTCTAGGGCCTGCCCGCCGATGGTCGGCGGATCCGCGATGGGGGCGGCGAAGTCTTATATAAGATACAATTTTCCACGTGGCCGGGCGATCCTCGCGCCACTCCTGCCCCGTGTTCGGGGTCGTCCACCCACCCTCCCTGTCGCCGCGCGCCCACCGGCCGCGGCCGTCCGCGCGATGGTCACGCCCAACGCCCAAGAAATCTTCATCCAGGGGGTCACGCGCAGTGGCCGCACGTTTCGCCCAAGCGACTGGGCCGAGCGCCTGGCGGGTGTGATGAGTCCGTTTCACCCCCAGGCAGCCCAAGGGCACGGCGCCCACCTGTGCTACTCGCCGTGGGTGATCCCCACCGTCATCAACGGCGTCAAGTGCGTTGTCGTCAACCGTGCGTTGCGCGACTACGACGAGCGGGCCTGGGATTTCGTGATGGGGTTTGCGCGCGACAACGACCTGGTCGTGACCGAGGCCTGTCTGCTGCCCGATCCGCCGCGCGGCTGATGCGCGCTGCCGCCGTTTTTCGGATCTGCGCGTCCCATGACGCACGCGCCATGAAAAACGCCGCCGGGCGTGGGCCACGGCGGCGTCGGCAGGGGATTTGCTGGCAGCGCACCCGTTCCAAGGCGGACATTCCGGCCGGCTGGCCGCCGGCGGGGTCCGGGCGAGGGTGTCCGGAGTTTAGGCAGACGCGGCAGCCAGGGTCTTGACCTTGGCCGACAGGCGGCTCTTGTCGCGAGCGGCCTTGTTCTTGTGGAAGATGCCCTTGTCCGCGACTGAGTCGACAATCGACTGCATCTGGGCAAAGAGCTCGGTGGCCTTGGCCTTGTCACCGGCGGCGACGGCTTTTTCCACCTTCTTGACGGCGGTGCGGTACTGCGAGCGCAGCGACGCGTTGTGGGCGTTGAGTTTGACGTCTTGGCGCGCGCGCTTGCGGCCGGAGGCCAGGCGCGGCGACTTCTTCGACTTGGTTGCCATGGGCTGAATTCCTTCTGGGGTTGGTGGATGTTGCCAGCAAAGCCCACCATTATAAGACGCCGCCAGACTTCGTGGGGAATGCAACAGCGCCGCAACCACGGGGCTCATCGCTTGACCTGTATCAAACGGGGGCGGGCACCATCGGGCATACTTGCGCCGGCTCATTAGCGTCAGCCTTGTCCCACCGATTCGTCATGTCTGCCACCGAAACCGTGTCCGCGCCCGAGGCATCCCAACCCATTCCGCCGGGGCAGCCGCTGCCCCACCGCAAAGTCATCCGTGGCTGGATCACGCCACTGGGCGAGCGCCGCACGCCCATCGCGATCGCTCTCCTGGTGCTGGACTGGGTGATTTTTGCTGCGCTGATCGCCGGCACCATCGCCTTCGAGGCGTGGTGGGCCAAGCTGTTGTGCGGGCTGGCGGCCGGCTTCACCATCGGGCGGCTGTTCATCATCGGCCACGACGCCTGCCACCAGAGTTACACGCCGCACCGCGGCTTGAACAAGCTGCTGGGCCGCATCGCGATGATCCCTTCGCTCACCCCCTACAGCCTGTGGGAGGTCGGCCACAACGTCGTGCACCACGGCTACACCAACCTGAAAGGGGTGGACTTCGTCTGGGCGCCGCTGACCAAGGCGGAGTTCGATGCCCTGTCGCCGGCGCGCCGTGTGCTCGAGCGCATCTACCGCAGCGGCTGGGGGCCTGCGCTGTATTACTTCATCGAGATGTGGTGGCTGCGCATGTTCTTCCCGCGCAAGACCTACATGGGTACGCGCCGTCCCGAGTTCCTGTGGGACGGGGTGTTCGTGTTGGGTGTCGCGCTGTTGTGGATCGGCGGCATGGTCTGGGCCGCGCTGGCCGCGGGGCAATCCGTGTGGCTGCAGGTGGTCATGGGTTTCGTCGTGCCGTTCGTGTTCTGGAACGCGATGATCGGCTTCGTCGTGTACGTCCATCACACCCATCCCGCGGTGCAGTGGCACGACGACAAGGTCGCCTGGGCTAAGGCGGCCCCGTTCGTGTCGACCACGGTGCATCTGGAGTTCCCGCTGAAGATCGGTGCGCTGATGCACCACATCATGGAGCACACCGCGCACCATGTGGACATGAGCGTGCCGCTATATAAGCTCAAGCAGGCGCAAAAGAAGCTGGAGGATATGCTGCCTGGGCGCATCATCATCCAGCGCTTCAGCTGGCGCTGGTACTTTGACACCGCGCGCCGCTGCAAACTGTACGACTTTACGCGGCGCTGCTGGACCGATTTCCACGGGCGCCCGACCAGCGACCCCGCGCCGTCCTTTGCCTGACGGTGCAGGTGTCGCCCGTGAGGGCCGCATCACCGGTACGAACGAGGGGCCCGTCGGGCCCTTCGTCGTTCAACGGTGGCGCCGTTCGTGCTGCGGTGCGACAATAGCACCACATGACACAAGCTTTTTCCGAACTGAATCTGGCCGAACCGCTGGCCCGGGCCGTAGCCGAGATGGGCTACGCAGCCATGACGCCCATCCAGGCGCAGGCCATTCCGGTGGTGCTGCAGGGCCGCGACGTGATGGGCGCCGCCCAGACCGGCACCGGCAAGACCGCGGCGTTTTCGCTGCCGCTGCTGCAACGGCTGTTGCGCCACGCCAATGCGTCCACCTCACCAGCGCGCCACCCGGTGCGCGCCCTGGTGCTGCTGCCCACGCGGGAGCTGGCGGATCAGGTGGCCCAGCAGGTCAAGCTGTACGCCAAGTACACCCCGCTGCGCAGCGCGGTCGTCTTTGGTGGCGTGGACATGAAGCCGCAGGTCGAAGAACTGCGCAAGGGGGTGGAGATTCTGGTCGCCACGCCCGGCCGGCTGCTCGACCACATCGAGGCCAAAACGGCGGTGCTCAACCAGGTCGAGTATGTGGTGCTCGATGAGGCGGACCGCATGCTCGACATCGGGTTTTTGCCCGACTTGCAACGCATCCTGTCCTACCTGCCCAAGCAGCGCACCACGCTGCTGTTTTCCGCCACCTTCTCGCCCGAGATCAAGCGCCTGGCATCGAGCTATCTGCAGGACCCGGTGGTGATCGAGGTGGCGCGCGCCAACACCACGGCCGCGACCGTGGAGCAGCGCTTCTACCGGGTGGAAGAGGACGACAAGCGCCAGGCGCTCAAGCAACTGGTGCGGCAGGAGCAGGTCAAGCAGGCCTTCGTCTTCGTCAACAGCAAGCTGGGCTGTGCGCGCCTGGCCCGTTCGCTGGAGCGCGACGGCCTGCGCGTGGCGGCGCTGCACGGCGACAAAAGCCAGGATGAACGCCTTAAGGCCCTCGATGCCTTCAAGCAGGGGCAGGTGGATCTTCTGGTGTGCACCGACGTCGCGGCGCGCGGTCTGGACATCAAGGATGTGCCCGCGGTCTTCAACGTCGACATTCCCTTCAACGCCGAGGACTATGTGCACCGCATCGGGCGCACCGGGCGGGCGGGCGCCTCGGGGTTGGCCATCTCCTTCGTCAACGGCCGCGATGCCCGCTCCCTGGCGGATATCGAGAAGCTGATCGGTCGCAAGGCGGAGGTCGAGCCGCTGGAGATCGAAGACGAGCGCCGCTCGCGCGGCCGGCCCGCGCGCCACAACGACGGCCAGCGCCTGTGGCAGGTGCCCGAGGCCGAAGGCGAGGAGGCACCTGTGCGCGCCGAGCCCGCGGCGCGTTCGGCCCGGCCGATGCGCCCGGCGGCCGAGCGGCGTGCGCTGGCAGACCCGCTGTACGACCGCCCGTACGAGCCGTCTCTGCCGCCCGATGCCCAACCGGCATGGGAGCAACCGGCCAAAGCCCCCGCGCCGAAAGGCCTCTCGGCCTACATCCGGCCCAAGCGCAAGGTGCCGGCCCTGCTGCGTGCGCCGCTGCCCGCGCTCACATCCCCCGACCCGGTGCCTGAGCCTGCGGACACGGTATCCGGATGATTTCGACCTGCCGTGCGTCCGCCACGGGGGCGTTCGGCAGGCAGGCCGCGCTGAGCTGACCGCCCCAGACGCAGCCGGTGTCCAGCGCCAGCAGGTCCGGGCGTTGCAGCGGACCGAGGGTGGACCAGTGGCCAAACGCGACCGGCGTGCCGGCGCAACGGCGCCCGGGCACGTCGAACCACGGCAGGTACCCGGCGGGGGCGTCGGCCGCGCTGTCTTTGGTGGAAAATTCCATCACCCCCTCGGCGGTGCAAAAGCGCAGCCGCGTCAGGGCATTGACGATGACGCGCCAGCGCGCGGGGCCCTGGAGGTCGTCGCTCCAGCGGTCGGGCTGGTTGCCGTACATCTGGTGTAGCCAGTCGGTCAGGTCGGGCCCGCGCAGCAGCGCTTGCACCTCTGCCGCCAGCAACAGCACCTGCGCTGCCGACCACTGCGGCAGCACGCCGGCGTGCACGAGCAGCCAGCCGTGCACCGCCATAGCCAGTGGTCGCTGGCGCAGCCAGTCGAGCAGGGCCGCGCGGTCCGGCGCGCCGAGGATGCCGTCCAGCGTGTCGTTGCGGTGCGGCGGCCGCACGCCGGCCGCGACGGCCAGCAGGTGCAGGTCGTGATTGCCCAGCAGGGCATCGGCCGAACCCTCCAGCGCCTGCAGCCGGCGCAAGACGGCCAGCGATGCCGGGCCGCGGTTGACCAGATCGCCCAGCAAGACCAAACGGTCCCGGCTGGGGGAAAAGCCGATTTCGTCCAGCAGGTGCTGCAGTGCGACGTCGCAGCCCTGGACGTCGCCAATCAGGTACAGTGCCATGGGCGCGCATTATGGATATCCTGCTGATCGTCTTCCTAACCCTGCTCAATGGGGCGTTTGCCATGTCCGAGCTGGCGTTGGCGGCCAGCCGCCGGGCGCGCCTGGCGGCCCTGGCCGAAGCGGGGGACAAAGGGGCCCGCACCGCGCTGCAGCTGCTGGACAACCCGACGCAGTTTTTGTCGTCCGTGCAGGTGGGGATCACCTCCATCGGCATGCTCAACGGCATCGTGGGCGAGGCGGCGTTCAGCGACGGGCTGGCGGACTGGTTTCGCGGCTGGGGATGGTCCGACGTGACGGCTTCGGTTTCTGCCACGGCCATCGTCGTGGCGGCCATCACGTTCTTGACGATCGTCTTTGGCGAGTTGGTGCCCAAGCGCATCGGCCAGCTCTACCCGGAGGCCGTCGCGCGCTGGGTGGCGCGGCCCATGGCCGGCGTGGCCCGGGTGGCCAAGCCCTTTGTGCTGCTGCTGTCGGCGACCACCCATGCGGTGCTGCGCCTGCTGCGCATCGACACCGACGCGGACCGCACGGTAACTGAGGAGGAGATCCACGCCAGCCTGCGCGAAGGTTTGGGTGCCGGCGTGATCGAACGGCAGGAGCACCGCATGGTGCGCAATGTGCTGTCGCTGGATGACCGGCAGCTTGGCAGTCTGATGGTGCCGCGCTCGGACATCGATTGGCTGGAGGCGGGCGAGCCGCTGACCGAGGTGCTGCGCCGCGCGCGCCAGAGTGGGCACTCGTGGTATCCGGTGGCCCGTGGCGGACTGGACCATGTGCAAGGCGTGGTGGCGCTGACGCACCTGATGGCCCTGGACGAGATCGGCGGGCGCGAGGCCGACTGGGCGCGCGACGCACTCCCGGCCACCTTCGTGCCCGAGACCCTGAGTGGGCTGGAGTTGCTGGAGCAGTTTCGCGCCCGCGCCATGCGCCTGGTGTTCGTGGTGGACGAGTACGGCGTGGTGCAGGGGATGCTCACGCCGCTGGATCTGCTGGAGGCGATCACGGGCGAGCTGTCGGCTGACGAGCCGCAGGAGGCCTGGGCCACTCCGCTGGCCGACGGGAGCTGGCGGGTCGATGGCAGCATGCCGGTGCACGAGCTCAAGGCCCGGCTCGAGATCGATGCCTTGCCCGACGAGGACAAGGACCGCTACCACACCGTGGCCGGGCTGATGCTGATGGTGGCGGGCCGATTGCTGACGCCGGGGGAGCGGGTCGCGATTGGCGGCTGGGTGTTCGAGGTCCGCTCCACCGAGGGCCGCCGCATCGACGAGGTGCTCATCCGGCCGCAGATGGCGACGGCACCGCCGCCGTCGGGCGATGGTCCCGCAGCCACGCCTTGAAGGCCAGCGCCGCCGGCGACAGCCGCTTGCCGTGCGGATAGACGATTTGCCAGCGGCGCAACAGCGGAAAGCCCGCCACGTCCAGCGCGATCAGATCGCCCAGCGCCAGCTCGGCGGCCACCGTGTGTGCCGACAGGACGGCCACCCCCAGCCCGCCGGCGACGGTTTGTTTGACGGCTTCGTTGCTGCCCACCTCCAGCCGGGTACGCAGGCGCGCGCCGTGGGCCGCAAAAAAACGCTCCGTCGTCAGGCGGGTGCCCGAACCGGGCTCGCGCAGGATGAAGGGTTCCTGCGCCAGTCGTTGTGGAGGGATCGCGCGCACGCCCGTCAGCGGGTGGCCCGGGGGCGCGATGGGCACGAGGGGGTTGTCGGCAAACGCCTCGCACACCACATCCAGGTGCTCCGGCGGTTGGCCCAGGACGTAGAGGTCGTCCTGGTTTTGCGCCAGGCGCTGCACCAGCGTCTCGCGGTTGCCCACCACCATGGCCACTTCGATACCCGGGTGCGCCGCGCAAAACCCTCCGAGCAGCTTGGGCACCACGTATTTGGCGGTGGTGAGGATGGCCAGGCGCAGCCGGCCGCGCTCCACCCCTTGCAGCGCGGCCATGTCCTCCCCCAGCCGCTGTAGCCGGTCTTCGATGTCGCGGCAGGCGTCGGCCAGGGCGTGCCCGGCTGCCGTCAAGTAGATGCGCTTGCCGATCTGCTCGAACAGCGGCTGCCCCACGGTTTGCGCCAGCTGCTTGACCTGCAGCGACAGAGTGGGTGGTGCCAGGTGCAAGGCCTCGGCCGCGCGGGCAAAGCTGCCGTGCTGCGCCACCGCCAGAAAAATGCGCAACTGGTGCAGCGTCAGGTGGCGCGGGTTCATCGTTTTATCGGGATAAAAGGAACGCGTTGAAATATTTTACTTTTCTTGAAACCAACTCACGCCTACGATCCACACCAGCCCCGCAATGACGGGTTCGCGCAACCGCCACGAGATTCCCGAGGAGTGAGCATGGCCGTCAAGACCTACAACGCCGGCGTCAAGGAGTACCGCCAGACGTACTGGATGCCCGATTACACCCCGTTGGACACCGACTTGCTGGCGGTGTTCAAGATCGTGCCCCAGCCGGGCGTGGACCGCGAGGAGGCGGCCGCGGCCGTGGCGGCCGAGTCGTCCACCGGGACGTGGACGACGGTGTGGACCGACCTGCTGACCGACCTCGATTATTACAAGGGCCGTGCCTACCGCATCGAGGACGTGCCGGGCGACGACACGGCGTTCTACGCCTTCATCGCCTACCCGATCGACCTGTTCGAGGAAGGCTCGGTGGTCAACGTGTTCACCTCGCTGGTGGGCAACGTGTTCGGCTTCAAGGCGGTGCGCTCGCTGCGTCTGGAGGATGTGCGCTTCCCGATCGCCTACGTCAAGACCTGTGGCGGCCCGCCGCACGGCATCCAGGTCGAGCGCGACCTGATGAACAAGTACGGCCGTCCGCTGCTGGGCTGCACGATCAAGCCCAAGCTGGGTCTTTCCGGCAAGAACTACGGCCGTGCCGTTTACGAGGCGCTGCGCGGTGGCCTGGACTTCACCAAAGACGACGAGAACGTCAACAGCCAGCCGTTCATGCGCTGGAAGCAGCGCTTCGACTTCGTGCAGGAGGCCGTCGAGAAGGCCGAGCGCGAGACCGGTGAGCGCAAGGGGCACTACCTCAACGTGACGGCGCCGACGCCGGACGAAATGTTCAAGCGCGCCGAGTACGCCAAGGAAATCGGCGCGCCGATCATCATGCACGACTACCTGACCGGCGGCTTCTGCGCCCACACCGGTCTGGCCAACTGGTGCCGTGAGAACGGCATGCTGCTGCACGTGCACCGCGCGATGCACGCCGTGATCGACCGCAACCCCTACCACGGCATCCACTTCCGCGTGCTGACCAAGGTGCTGCGCCTGATGGGCGGCGACCACCTGCACACCGGCACCGTGGTGGGCAAGCTGGAGGGAGACCGCCAGGCTACGCTGGGTTGGGTGGACCTGCTGCGCGAGTCGTTCGTGCCGGAGGATCGCAGCCGCGGCATCTTCTTCGACCAGGACTGGGGCTCGATGCCGGGCGCTTTCGCGGTGGCCTCGGGCGGCATTCACGTCTGGCACATGCCGGCGCTGCTGGCCATCTTTGGCGACGACGCGGTGTTCCAGTTCGGCGGTGGCACGCTCGGCCACCCGTGGGGCAACGCCGCCGGTGCGCACGCCAACCGCGTGGCGCTGGAGGCCTGCGTGCAGGCGCGCAACGAGGGGCGCCAGATCGAGAAGGAAGGCAAGGAGATCCTCACTGCCGCCGCCCAGCATTCGCCGGAGCTCAAGATCGCGATGGAGACCTGGAAGGAGATCAAGTTCGAGTTCGACGTCGTCGACAAGCTCGACGTGCAGCACAAGTGATCGCCGCCTACCGAACCGACCCGATTCAGGAGATCCATCATGCAAGCCTACAAGCAGTCGCTCAAGCACGAAACCTTCTCGTACCTGCCGCAGATGACGCCGGACCAGGTGCGCCGCCAGATTGCGTACGCGCTGGCGCAGGGCTGGAACCCGGCGGTGGAGCACACCGAGCGCGGCACCCCCGCCAAGGAGAGCTACTGGTACATGTGGAAGCTGCCAATGTTCGGCGAGCAGTCGGTCGACGCCGTGCTGGCCGAAATCGAGGCCTGCCATCGCGAGTTCCCGAACCACATGGTGCGCTTCGTCGCCTACGACAACTACGCGCAGAGCCAGGGCCTGACGTTCGTCGTCTATCGCTGACGTGCGGGGCGCAGGGTGGCGCGGCCCGGCGCAGCCGAGGCCCCACCCCCTGCGATGTGTGACCGACAGTTCTCGAGGAAGGAGTCCCCCATGGACGGGACGGTGGTGAAGGCTGCCCTTTCGGGGCGGGAGCTGGCGCGCCAGCGGCGGCAGGCGCTGGCGCAGCAAGGGCGCGGTGCGCTGCCGACGCTGCGCAGCGCGATGGCGCGCAGCCAAGCTGCAGCCGTAGCGCCGGCGGCCAGCGCGGATGGCGGCTGCGGCTGTGGCTGCGGCGGGCGTCAGTCCTGTCAGCGCGAGGCCAGCGACGGCCTCGCACGCATGCTGGCCGCCGCGACCGCACCGGGCGGCTGCGGCGACGCCGGCGTGCGCACCGCTGCGCACGTGGAAGACAAGCCGCGTGTGGCGCCGCCCACCGGGCGCACGCTGGCGCAAGCACGCCGCGCCGCGCTGGCGCGCGAGGGCAAGGCGGGCTTGACGCGCGTGGCGCAAGCCACGCGGCTGGCCACCACGATGCCGGATCGCGACTGGCGCGAGGCGCTGCAAAAGGGTGCCACGGGTCGTCAGCTAGCCATGCAGCGCCGTACGCTGTTGGCGTTGACCGGCCGCGCCGGGTTGGCCGCCTCCACCGAGCCGGCCGCCGGTACGCGCCCGAGCGGCCGCGTGCGCCCCAGCGCCGCGCTGCGCGAGGCCGCGCACACCGAGGAGGGCCATACCCTGTCCGGCCAACGCATCAGCGGCACACAGGTTGAGCGCAGCCAGAAGGTCACCGGCATGGAGGCCGGCACCTGTCGCCAGATCACCGGCACCGAATACATCGGGCAGGAGCAATTCGAGGCGTGGTGCGCCTCGCGTCCGCAGCCGGCGCCGCCGAAGGTTACCGTAACCCACACCGAGCGCGGTCGTACCGTCACCGGCAGCCACACCGGACTCAACCCCAAGGTGAGCGGTAACGAGACCGGTGCCTGCCGCGGCATCACCGGCACGCGTTACCTGGCGGCCGAAGACGTGGCGCTGTGTGAGCAAGTGGCCCCGCGCGCGCCGCACAAGGTCAGCGTGATGTCCTCGCGCGCAGACAACGAGGTCACCGGCACGCCGGTCGGCCGTAGCCCCAAAGTCACCGGCAACGAGGCCGGAGCGCAGCGGCCGATCTCCGGTACGCAGTACGCCCTTTCCGCCGGCGGCGCCGCGGGGGTGCGGGCTGGCACGGCGTCGCGCCGCGCCAGTTTGCCGGTGCGCGAGGACGTCGCGCCCGCCGAGCCGGCCGTCATCGCCCCGGCCGTGGCCGCCGGCGACACGGCCCCGGCGCAGGCCGAGCGCATGCCGGCGGGTTTTGCCTTGGCCACCGTCAGCGGTGACAGCCCGGGGGCGGGCGGTGGCCGCATCACCGGTGACGAGCGCGGCGCTTGCGAGCCGGTCACCGGCACACCCTACCTCGGGCCCGACAACCTGAGCGGCGGCTGCACGCTGAGTGGCCACTGGCTGACGCGCTACCCGGAGCTGGCCGCCAGCGAGGCGCCACCGGCCCCGCGTGACTTCAGCATCCAGCCTCCGGCGCGCCAAGCATCGGAGCGCCGCCAGCGGATCACCGGCAGCGGCGGCGCCGACGAGGCCTCGCTGCGCGTCACCGGTCCGGGCATGAAGGCGCAGGGCCTCATCACCGGCACGCCGGAGTTTCGCCACGGCTCGGCGGCGGCCAGTGCGCCCTGGGT
The DNA here is from genome assembly GCF_036825565.1 of Tepidimonas sp. GTDB lineage: Bacteria > Pseudomonadota > Gammaproteobacteria > Burkholderiales > Burkholderiaceae_C > Tepidimonas. The sequence continues at coordinate 59,865 of NZ_DAISXZ010000003.1, forward strand.
GGCGGCAGCAGCGGCCAGCGCCCCGGCGCTGGCACCGGCCGAGCGCGTCACTGGGGAAGGATCGGCTCCGCGTTCGGTGCGCATCACCGGGGATGCGTGGGGCAGCGAGCGCCGCGTCACCGGCACCGAGGGGACCTCGGCCATGGTGCGCAACCCGACGCAGCGCGGCATGCCGCGGCCGCTCGGGGCGCAGGCCCGCCACCTGCGTGCCATCGAGCGCGACGAAGTGCCGCTGAGCCCGATCACCGGCAGCAGCGGCAACACGCCGCGCGGCGCCGTGGTCACCGTCTCCGGTGGGGCTCGCGGCTGACCGCCGCGCACGACGCGCACCACGCACCCGACGACGCCGCTCGCGACACGGAAACGACGACGATGGATACGCGCAAACGCCAGCTCGCTCTGCAGCGCGCCGCCCGTGCCACGCTGCCGCGGCACGGCCTGCAAATGGCCGCCGCGCAGGCCGTGCCGGCCGTGCAGGCGCCGTTGCCGAACCCGGCCTGCGTGCCGGGAGAGGGGCGCAGCTGCCGCCATGCGTTGACCGACGTGGCGCTCAACGCCGCCCTGTATGCCTACGAGCAGGCGGTGCGCGGCCGTTTCGAGTCGATCGAGGATGTGCTGCGCACGCTGTCGGCCTGGCAGCACGAGCGTGATTTCGTCGAGCGCGCGCAGGCGCTGGCGCGCCAGAGGCTGGACTTCGAGTGGCCGCTGGCGGCGTTGGACAGCGCTTGGGTGGCCGGCGTCGACATGGCGGCCCTGCACGCCCACGCGATGTTCGAGACGATCCGCCGCTGCGTGGCGCTGGCGCCGCAGGACGGGGCACCATGGCGTGCGCGCCTGCCGGTGCAGGTCGATACGCTGCGCGCCTGCGGCGTGCACACCCTGGATGTCAGCCCGTGCGCCGATGGCCGCCTGCAAGGGTTGTTGCCGTTCGTGCTGCGCACCGTGCCGGCCGATCACGTGGTGGTCAAGGCCTATGCGGGAGCCCTCTTCGACGTCGAGCTCGACGTGCAGGAGTGGACGCAGCGCGAGCTGGAGCGCCTCACCGGCCTGATCGAAGGCGGCGAGGGGCTCGACTACCTGAAGGTGGCGATCTATCACTTCAGTTCGTCGCATCCGCAGCACGAGGGTTGCGCGGCGCACGGCAGCCATGACGCGCGCGCGGTGGCCGCGGCGATCGAGCGCCTGCACGCGCTGCGGGCCGCGGTCGACAACACCTTTGGCGATGGCGCCGCGCCGCTGGTCATGCTGATCGGGGTGGACACCGATCTCGACGCGATCCGCATCCATCTACCCGATCCGCGCGGACAGCTGCATGCCGACCGCTTTCTGGATGCGGCCACGCTGTACCGTGAGACGCTCGGTCTGGACGCCGCCAGCGCCCGCCGCCGGCTGCACGACGCCGTGGCCGCGCACGTGCGCGAGCTGGGTGGGGTGCTGGCGCGCACGCCCGGCGCCGATGGCTTGGCGCGGCTGGCCGCGCTGTGGCTGGAGGCCAACCTGTCGCAGATCGAATACGTCATCGAGCACCACGACGGCCGCTACGCCGTCATCGGGCACGACGAGCACTTCGTCTGCGTCGGCGACGCGCTGCCGCCGCTGCAGCTGCGCAACCAGTATTACCACGCCCATCTCGACACCGTCGAGGAGGGCACGGCGGATCTGGACGTCGGCGTCAAGATTTTCACCGGTTTGAATCTGCGGCGCGGGCTGGCTTTGCCGGTCTTGGTGCATTTCACCTATTCGTCGCGCGTGCCGGGGGCGCGCGAGCGCGCGGTGGCGCGCGGCCAGCGCGTGCTGGAGGCGATCCGGACGCGCTACCGTCACTGGGACGAACGCGGCCTGCTGCACGGGCGCGTGGCGGTCAGCGACCGTCACGACCGCGAGACCGTAGCGCTGGTCGATGAGCCGGTGCCGGCGGTGGGGCATTGAAACGGGCATGACGCGAGGCACGAGACGATGAAGATCATGCGCGTGGAAAAGACCCTGGTGTCGACGAACCGCATCGAGGCGTTCGGCCACCGGCCGCTGCTGGTGGTGCAGGAGAAAGTCGGCGGCTCGCGCAGCGTCGCGGTGGATGCGGTGGGCTGCGTGCCGGGCGATTGGGTCATTTGCGTCGGCTCCTCGGCGGCGCGCGAGGCGGCCGGGTCGAAGGATTTTCCGTCCGACCTGACCATCGTCGGCATCATCGACCACTGGAATCCGGAAGGGTGAGCGGCGATGGACATCGTGCGAGTGGTCGACGATTTGGTCTGCACGCGCCGCGTGCCGGGTCTGGGCAGCGCTTCGCTGCGTGTGGTACGCAGCGCCCAAGGGGTGGTGTCGGTGGCCACCGACCCGGTCGGCGCACCGGTGGGCCGCTGGGTGTTTGCCACCACCGGCAGCGCGGCGCGGTTGGCGATGCCGGACAAGACGTGCATGACCGATCTGACGATCTGCGGAATCATCGACCACTGGGACGAAGACGTCCCAGCGGTCACGGAGCATCGAGCCACGGGCGCAGGGTCCGGGGCGAGCAAGGGGTGAGCCGATCGGCTCAGGTGTTTGAAAGCAAACGTGACCACGAGGAGTAGAGCAATGGCGAACACGACGGGTATTGCCCTGGGCATGATCGAGACGCGCGGACTGGTGCCGGCGATCGAGGCGGCCGACGCGATGACCAAGGCGGCGGAGGTGCGGCTGATCGGCCGCCAGTTCGTTGGCGGCGGTTATGTGACGGTGATGGTGCGTGGCGAGACCGGCGCGGTCAACGCGGCGGTGCGCGCAGGGGCCGATGCGTGCGAGCGCGTCGGCGACGGCCTGGTGGCTGCGCACATCATCGCGCGCGTGCACAGCGAGGTCGAGGGCATCCTGCCCACCGCGCCGACGGTTTGACTACGACGGTGCGACCCCCCAGCGCCGCCCCACGTGGCGGCGCCCCACGAATGACGACAGGAGTGCGACCATGGCGACGATGACGGGTATTGCCCTGGGCATGATCGAGACGCGCGGGCTGGTGCCGGCGATCGAGGCGGCCGACGCGATGACCAAAGCGGCGGAGGTGCGGCTGATCGGCCGCCAGTTCGTTGGCGGCGGTTATGTGACGGTGATGGTGCGTGGCGAGACCGGCGCGGTCAACGCGGCGGTGCGCGCAGGGGCCGATGCGTGCGAGCGCGTCGGCGACGGCCTGGTGGCTGCGCACATCATCGCGCGCGTGCACAGCGAGGTCGAGGGCATCCTGCCGACGCGTCCCGACGCCGACGGCGGCGGCCGCGACGCCGAGGTCACCTCCACGCGCAGCTGAGGCGCAACGAGCACGCAGCGAAAGGGGCGACCATGGCGGCCGATGCACGGGTCCTGGGGTGGCTGACGCGCGCGCTGCAGCACGAAATGACCGCCGTGCAGCAGTACCTGGCGCAGTCGGTGCTAGCACGGCTGACCGGGTATGGCGAGCTGGCCGAGCGGCTGCGCAGCGAAGCGCTGGAGGAACTGGCGCACGCCGAGCGGCTGATGCAGCGGCTCATCGAGCTGGGCGTGGCACCCGCTGCCGGCAACGTGCCGCCGGCGCGGCTCGGGCGTGGCGTGGTCGATTTCGCCACGCTGAACCGCCAGCTCGAGCAGACGGCCGTCGTGCTGTACCAGGATGCCGCCGACCATGCGCGCCGCGTGCGCGACGCCGTCAGCGAGGCGCTGCTGCGCGAACTGGCGGCCGAGGAAGCAGCCCACTACGGGGCCTGGAGCCACGAAGGCTGACCGCACCATCGAGTAAAGGGGAATGCCGATGAGCGACACCACCGTCGAAGGTTGGACCGAGCAGGCGCGCCCGCCGGCGCTGTTTCGCCGCTTTGCGTTCGAGCGTTACGCCGACACGCGCGCCTTCCTGGACCGCGTCGCCGCGGTGCAGGAGGAGCTGGGCATCGCCCCGCAAAACATCAGTTTCGGCACCACGTACGTCAACGTCACCATCGCCGGGGGCGAGGGCGGCGTCGGTGAGGCCGAGCGTGAACTGGCGCGGCGCATCGCCGCTGCGGCCGCCGCAGGCGTGACGGCATGACGTGGCGCGCGCTGCCACGCCGTTTGGCCGTGCTCAACGCCAAGGGCGGCACGGGCAAGACGACGCTGGCGGTGCAGCTGGCCGCAGGGCTGGCGCGGCGCGGCCCCACCGCGCTGGGCGATCTGGATCCGCAGGGTTCGGCCGCGCAGTGGTTGCGCGCAGGAGGGGTGCCGGTGCACGATGGCGAGGCCGTCTGGCGCGTCGACGCCGCGCATCTGGTGTGGGACTGCCCGCCCAGCGTCGAGCATCCAGCCGCGCAACGGGCCCTGCGGGAGGCCGACGCGGTGCTGGTGCCGGTGCTGCCGTCGCCGCTGGACCTGTGGGCCAGCTGGCGGCTGGTGGAGGCGATTCGCGCCGAGCAGGCACGCCGTGCCGCACTGCGCGCCTGGCTGGTGGTCAACCAGCTGGAACCGGGCAGCGCGCTGTCGGCGGCGATGCACGAGGCGCTGCGCGAGTTCGAACTGCCGGCGCTGCGCGCGGTGGTGCGCCGCCGCGCCGTCTACCGCAGCGCGGCGCTGCAAGGCGTCAGCGTCTATGACCTCGGGCCACGTGCCGCCGCGGCCGTGGCCGATATCGAAGCCGTGATCGAGGAGATGCAAGCATGAGCCGCACCACCGCACAGCGTCTGGCCGCCAGTGTGCGCGGCGCCCGCCGCGGCGCCGCTGCGCAGCCCGACCCCGCCGCGCCGGCGCGCCCGCGCCGCCGCCCCGCGGCCCCCGCAGAGCCGGCCAGCGCCGCTCAGCCGCCCACGGTGCCTGCCGCGGCGGCGGTGGACGCCGCCCCGGCCCCGAGTGCGCAGGAGCTGTTCCCGCGCCGTGTCTGGCCCGACTGAGAACCGAACCCTCCGAGCAGTGAGTGACCCGACGATGAACACCTTGACGCGTCGACTCTACGCGGCCCGCGCCCAGCAGGGGCAGGGCACCGCGCGATCCGTGCCGGCGGCCAGCGCGAGCGCCACGGCAGCGCCGCTGCGCCCGGCCGCAGCCAGCCACGGCAGTGATCCGCTGGCGGCCTACCGCAGCATCACGCGCGAGCCGTACTGGCGCCCGGTGGCCGACGAGGTGGCGCTGTACGAGGCCGCTTACGCCGTGCGCATGCCGATGATGCTCAAGGGCCCCACCGGCTGCGGCAAGACCCGCTTCGTCGAGTACATGGCGTGGAAGCTCGGCAAGCCGCTGATCACCGTGGCCTGCCACGAGGACATGACGGCCTCCGACCTGGTCGGACGCTTTCTGCTCGACGCGCAGGGCACGCGCTGGCAAGACGGGCCGCTGGCGCTGGCGGCGCGCCACGGGGCCATCTGTTACCTCGACGAGGTGGTCGAGGCGCGCCAGGACACCACCGTCGTCATCCACCCGCTGACCGACAAGCGCCGCATGCTGCCGTTGGAAAAGAAAGGCGAGGTCATCGAGGCGCATCCGGATTTTCAGCTCGTCATTTCCTTCAACCCGGGCTATCAGAGCCTGATGAAGGACCTGAAGCAGTCCACCAAGCAGCGCTTCGGTGCGCTGGACTTCGATTACCCCGAGCAGGAGGTCGAAGCCGAAATCGTCGCGCACGAATCCGGGGTCGATCGCGAGACCGCCAGCAAACTGGTGCATATTGCCGAGCGGGCGCGCAACCTCAAGGGCCATGGGCTGGATGAGGGCATTTCCACCCGCATGTTGATCCATGCCGGCAGCCTGATCGCGCAGGGGGTGCCGGCGCTGTCGGCCTGCCGCATGGCGCTGGTGCGCCCGATCACCGACGATGCCGACATGCGCGACGCGCTGGATGCGGCGGTGACCACCTACTTCTGATCCGGGCCCACCGCACCCGACGACGATGGCCATCCACCTAGTCGACTACGGCGAGCTGTTGGCTGAGCTGCCGCACGGCGCGCAGGAAGTGCTGCGCGCTGCGTGGCAGGAGGCCGCGCGCGCGCTGTCGTCGCGCGGGCTGGACAACTACCTCAAGGGCGCGTTGGCGTTGCACCACCTCGGCCGCGGCGAGGAGCTCACCGTCAGCTTCATCCAGCACATGCCGGCGGTGGGGCGCGCCATCGGGGAGGACGTGCTGCCGGACCTGGTCAATTTCCTGCTGTCGATGGCGTCGAAGACCTCCGGCCAGGTGCTGACCTTGGTCGTGCAGACCGCCCCATCGGCGGCCGCCCGTCTGGGTGACCAGGAGCTGTTTCGCCAATACCTGAGCGTGCTTGGCATCATGCTGGCGCAGGCGCCGCAGGGCCTGCGCCCGATGCTGGAAAACCTGCCGCGGCTGCTGGAGCAATTGACGCTGGGGGGGCTGCGCCGCTGGGTGCAATGGGGGGCGCAAGCCTACCGCAGCGACGTCGAGGGCCAGCGGCGCTACTTCGGCCTGCAAAGCGCCGACGCGCTGGCGGTGCTGCAGCAGGAGCGCCGCGGCACGCTGTTCGTCGACATCCAGCGCCGCCTCAACCTGTACCTGCGCGCGCTGTGGGGGCGCGATTTTTTCCTGCGGCCCACCGCCGGGGATTTCGAGTCGCGCGAGGGCCTGCGCCCGTGTATCGAGCAGTTCGTCATCCACATCGCCGACGCCTACGACGACGTGTGCCCGCAGGGCGAGGACGGGCCGCTGGTGTCGGCGCTGGAGATCTACCGCGCCGCCGCCAACCACGCCGCAGCGCACCTGGTGTTTGCGCGCGCTCCGCTGCCGGACGAGGGGCTGGATGCGCTGACCAAGGCGGTGGTGGAGCTGGTGGAGGACGCGCGGGTGGAAGGCGCGGCGATGCGGCGCTTTCCTAAACTGCGCGCGCAGTGGCGCGCTCTGCACCCACCGCCGGTGGAGCCGCCGACGCGCGCCGGTGACCTGATCAACCGGCTGGCGCTAGCGTGGCTGGACGAGCAGGCTGCCCAGGCCGACCGCGACCCCTGGGTTCAGCAGGGCGTGCAGGCGCTGGCCGCCTGGCCGGACTTGGACGACCCGCAGCGCAGCCTGGCGCTGGGCCGCGAGCTGGCGCAAAGCCTGCGCGAGCGCATCGGCGCCGAGGGCTGGCCGGCGTTTTCCGCGCGGCAGGACGGGCAGCGCGCGCTCTACCGCGACGACAACCGTGCCATCTGGGAAAGCGGCGCCTACGACGAAAGCGTGGCGCTGGCAGCGACCTGGGTGCGCCAGCAGCAGGTGCGCCGCAAGGTCAACGTGATGGAAATGGTCAATGAGGTCGACGTCGAATTCGCTGGCGACGACGCGCAGGAGGTCTGGATCCTGCCGACCGAGTTCTGGCTCGACCAGGAGGGCGTGACCATCAATTCGCTGCTCGGCCGTCCCCCGGTGGCCGATCCCGTGCACTACCCCGAGTGGGATTACCAGATCCAGCTGGAGCGGCCCGACTGGGTCACGGTGCTGGAGCGGCACGCGCAGGCAGGCGACGCGGCGCGCATCGATGCGCTGCTGGCGGAGCAAAAACCCGTCGTGCAGCGGCTGCGCCGCATGATCGAAGCGATGGCGCCGCAGGGTTTGCAGCGCATCCGCAAGGTGGAAGACGGCGACGAGCTCGACATCGAGACCGCGGTGCGCGCCTGGGTCGATCTGCGCATGGGCCAGCAACCCGATCCGCGCATCATGATGCAGCACCGGCTGCACACGCGCGACGTGGCGGTGCTGCTGTTGCTGGACCTGTCGGCTTCCGCCAACGACCCGGTGCGCGGCAGCGAGCAGACGGTGCTGGACCTGACGCGCGCCGCCGCGGCGCTGCTGGCCGAGGCGCTGCAGCGCCTGGGCGACCGCTGCGCCATCCACGGCTTTCGCTCCGACGGCCGGCACGATGTTCACTATCTGCGGATCAAGGACTTTCGCGAACCCTGGGGGGAGCCGGCCAAGGCGCGCCTGGCGGCGCTGGAAGGGGCGTTTTCGACGCGGCTCGGGGCGGCGCTGCGCCACGCCGGCCAGCAGCTCAGGCGCCAGCCGCAGCGCAAGAAGATCGTCTTCGTCCTCACCGATGGTGAGCCGGCCGACGTGGACGTGCGCGACCCACAGTACTTGCGCATGGACGCGCAGCGCGCGGTGCAGGAGCTCAAGCGCGACGGCATCGTCACCTACTGCTTGACGCTGGATCCGCACGCCGACCAGTATGTCGAGCGCATCTTCGGTGCGCGCCACTACACCGTGGTGGACCGCGTGCAGCGCCTGCCGGAGGTGCTGCCCACGCTCTACCTGGGGCTGACACGATGACGACGGGGCTGGCCGACCGCGCGCGGGTGCAGCTGCGCACCTTCGTTTTCATCGACGCGCTGCAGCCGCAGCTGGCCTCGTACCTCGGCACCTCATCGCAGGGCTTTCTGCCGGTGCCGGGCGATGCCTGCATGTGGATCGAAGTCGCCCCCGGCATGGCGGTCCACCGTCTCAGCGACATCGCGCTCAAAGCCACCAACGTGCGCATGGGCGAGCAGGTCGTCGAGCGGGCGTTTGGCTCAATGGAGATCCACTATCGCAACCAGAGCGAGGTGCTGGCCGCCGGCGACATCATCCTGGAGCAGCTCGGCGCCCGGCTGGAGGACCGGCTGCCGTGCCGCGTGGCCTGGGCGGAAAACATCCGCGCCGTCACGCCCGATCACGCCACGCTGATCAACCGCCAGCTGCGCCGCGGCTCGATGCTGCTGCCGGGCAAGACGCTGTTCATCTTCGAATGCGAACCGGCCGGCTACGTGGTCTACGCCGCCAACGAGGCCGAGAAGGCCGCCAACGTCACGCTGGTGGACGTCAAGCCGTTCGGCAACTTCGGCCGTCTGATGATGATGGGCAGCGAGGCCGAGGCCGCCGAGGCGCTGGCTGCCGCCGAGCGCGCGGTGGCGCAGATCAACCGCCGCGCGCGCACCGTCACACTGGGCTGAAGCGACACGAGGAGACACCCCGATGACCCTCGAGCGCGCACCGTTTGCCGTCGACACCCCGGCCAAGCGGCTGCTGTTTCACACCGTGCGCATCGAGACCGAGCTGGTCGGCCGCGGCAGCGGCACCGGCACCGCCTTCGTCGTCGAGCACGTGCATGCGCGCGGGCGCACGCGCTTCGTCGTCACCAACCGCCACCTGGTGGACGACGTGGTGCGCGGCGCGCTGGTTTTCCCGCTGGCGCGCGACGGCCAGCCGCTGCTGGGCAGCCGCTTCGAAGTGCGCATCGACGAGTTTGGCGAGGCGTGGCACCGCCACCCCGATGCGGCGGTGGATCTGGCGGTGCTGCCGCTGCAGCCGCTGCTGGAGGCCGCCGCCGCGCAGGGCGCGCAGCTCTACGTGCAGCCGGTCGGCACCGATCGGCTGGCCGGTGCGGCGCAGCTTGCGCAGCTCGATGCCCTGGAGGAGGTCTGGTTCGTCGGCTACCCCAGCGGCGTGTGGGATCAGGTCAACGCACTGCCGATCCTGCGGCGCGGCACCACCGCCACGCCGCCGGCGGTGGATTTCGAAGGCCGCCCTGAGTTTCTCGTCGATGCCGCGGTCTACCCGGGTTCCAGCGGCTCGCCGGTGTTCATCCGCGCCGCCGACGGCGGCGGCCTTTGGCTGGCCGGCGTCATCGCGGCGGTGTTTTTTCGCGAAGAGTCGCTGCGCCTGACACCCCAGCCGGTGCCGGCAAGCACGGCGCTGGAGGCAGTCGGCGCCGAGATGATCGATCTGGGGCTGGTCGTCAAGGCGAAAGCCGTGCACGAGCTGCTGCACGATTACCTGCGCCACTGGCAGAGCTGACGTGACTTCAACTACCCAAGCGAGCGCATCATGGTGTTCGACCCGATCGTGTTGTTCTTTCTGCTGGGCCTGCTGGCGGGCCTGAGCAAGTCCGACCTCAAGATCCCGGCAGCCATCTACGAGGCGCTGTCGATCTACCTGCTGCTGGCCATCGGCCTCAAGGGCGGGGTGGAGCTGTCCAAATACCCGCTGGGCGAGCTCGTCAGCAGCAGCCTGGTCGTGCTGGCCGCCGGGATGCTGATTCCGGCCATCGCCTTCCCGGTGCTGCGCTATCTGGGCCGACTCAACCACTACGACGCAGCCTCCATCGCGGCCCATTACGGTTCGGTCAGCGTCGTCACTTACTCCGTGGCCGTGGCGACGTTGATGGAGCGTGGCTGGACGCACGACGGCTACATGGTGGTCTACCTGGCCCTGCTGGAGATGCCAGCGCTGGTGCTGGGCGTGGTGTTGGCCCGCCTGGGCGACGCTCGCGATGGCCAAAGCGGCGGGTTGGCAGCACTGCGCTCGATCCATTGGGGGCGCTTGGGCCACGAAGTCTTCTTCGGCAAAAGCATTCTGTTGCTGATCGGGGGGCTGATCATTGGGTTCGTGGCTGGGGTGAAGGGTTACGAGCCGATCGCTCCGGTGTTCAAGGAGGCGTTCAAGGGGCTGCTCGCGCTGTTCCTGCTGGAGATGGGATTGGTGGCCGCCTCGCGCATTGCAGCCTTCCGCTCTTACGGGGCGTTTTTGGTTGCTTTTGCCATCGTCATGCCGGTGGTGGCTGCCTCCATTGGCATCGCCACCGCGCGCTACTTGGACATGTCGCAGGGCAATGCAGCCTTGTTGGCCACGCTGTACGCCAGCGCCTCCTACATCGCGGCGCCGGCGGCGATGCGCATTGCCGTCCCGCAGGCCAATCCGGCGTTGTCGATCGGGGCCTCGCTTGGAGTAACATTCCCGTTCAATCTGTTTTTGGGCATCCCGATCTACGTGTGGATGTCCCGTACCTTCGTCCCCGGTTGAGCGCTCATGGCCAAGGTCTACAAGCTGGTCACCATCTTCTGTGAGGCGGTGCTCGAGCCGCTGGTCGTGCGCGAGTTCGACCGGCTCGGCATCGTCGGCTACACGGTGAGCGACTGCCGCGGCCGCGGCACCCACGGCGTGCGCAGTGGCAACTGGCGCATCAGTTCGAACGTGCGCATCGAGGTCATGTGCGACCTGCCGATGAGCGACCGCCTGATGGAGGCGCTGGAGCCTTTCGATCGCGACTACGGCTTGCTGGTGGTGCGCAGCGACGTCGAAGTGCTGAACTGAACGCTGGCGCCCGACCGGGCGCGGCTCAGGCTACCTGCCAGAACCCCTCGAGCAGATTGATCGCGTTGATGCCCACCTCGGCCACTGCGTAGCCGCCTTCGAAGGTAAAGACCGTCGGCAAGCCCACCTCGGCCAGCAGGCGCCCAACGGTCGTGTAGTCGGCGCTGCGCAGCAAAAAGCCGGAGATCGGATCGCCCTCGAACGTGTCCATGCCCATCGTTACCATCAGGGCGTCGGTGCAAAAGTCCGCCACGGCGCGCCCGGCCAGCGACCTGAAACCGCTGGCCGCGCAGTCCGCCTGCGTGCGCGACTATCTGGCCACGCTGCCGGCGGCGGCCTGCTCCTGCAGCAACGCAGGCGATTTGTTGCAGAAGGCAGCCCGCTCGCCGGTGATCGTGTGTGCGCGGGTCGTGCGTCATGAGCCCGCGCGCGCGCAGATGGTCGTGCAAGGGCTCGAGCTGTGGCAGGGTGGTTGGTTGGACAGCAGGGTGGTGGCTTTGTCTCATTGCGGTGAGCACGCCTTGCGCATTGTCGACGGTCGCGCCCTATCGGCCAGCCATCCCGGCGGCTGGCCGCTTCATGAACTGCGCGAACGTGTGAGCACCCCCTGCTATGCGTTGCGTTGGCACGCGGCACTGCGGGCCGGCGAGCGCTGGCAGCGGCGCCTCCCAGACGGCTTGGACGTGGTACTGGAGCCGCGTCGCTGGTGCGGGGAGATCATGGCGGCCGAGCCGCGCCGGCCCGAGGCCGACAACCTGGCTCGGCTGACCCCGCCGCTGCATTTTCAGCCGAACCCGCGTGAGATCGAAGGCTGGCACTTCATGAGGAATCCGCGACGATGCAAGAGCCGCCCCTACCAGGCCGAGGCCGGGCCGGACAACCTACGGCTGTTCATCGTTTCGCCGGCGGTCGATCGCAGATCGAATCGGTGCGTTTGGGGCGGCCGGATCGGGAGGGTTGCCCGCCGATCGAGCAACTGAGGTTTTCGCTGGCGGTCGAAGGGCCCCGCTCTCCGGCCAGTCGGTACCTTGAGCCTATCATTTTGATCATCGATGGGAGGACGAGCACCATGGTCATGGACGTGATCGACTACCGCCTGTACGGCGACGACATGCAGCTAGTGGAGCTGGAGCTGGACCCCGGCGAGGCGGCGATCGGCGAGGCTGGCAGCCTGATGTACATGGAAGACGGCATCCAGATGGAGACCGTATTTGGCGACGGCAGCGCGGCGCAGGGTGGGCTGTTCGGCAAGCTGCTCGGTGCCGGCAAACGGCTCATCACGGGCGAGTCGTTGTTCACGACCGTGTACGCCAACAAGGGCAACGGCAAGCGCAGCGTTGCATTCGCCGCGCCTTACACCGGCAAGATCATTCCCTTCGACCTCCAGCAGCACGGCGGCACGATCATTTGCCAGAAAGATGCTTTTCTGTGTGCCGCGCGCGGCGTGTCGCTGGGCATTGCCTTCCAGCGCCGCCTGGGCACGGGCTTTTTCGGCGGCGAGGGCTTCATCATGCAAAAGCTCGACGGGGACGGGCTGGCCTTCTGCCACTCCGGCGGCACGGTGCTCCAGCGCACGCTGGCTGCGGGCGAGCTGCTGCGGGTCGATACCGGCTGCGTCGTGGCCTACACCAGCGGCGTGGATTTCGACATCGAGTTTGTCGGCGGCATCAAGACCGCGCTGTTCGGCGGCGAGGGGTTGTTCTTCGCGGTACTACGCGGGCCGGGCACCGTCTGGCTGCAGTCGCTGCCGTTTGCGCGGTTGGCGTCGCGGGTGTTTGCAGCCGCGCCGGCCAGCCGGGGCGGTGGCGGCAGTGGGGGCGAGGAGGGCGGCCCGCTGGGCATATTGTTTGGTGGGCGGGACTGACAGCGGACCTGCCGCGATCACAGCCCGTCGATCCGCTCCAGGGTCGTCGCGGCTTGGGCCCGAAGGGCCTGCAGGTCGGCAGGGGTCATGCGGTCCAGTTGCCGCACGATCACGGCCATGCGTGGCAGGGCGGCCAGACGCTCGCGGTGGCGCGCCAGAAAGTCCCAGTACAGTGCGTTGAAAGGGCAGGCCCGCTCGCCCACGCGCTGCTTGGGGTCGTAGGCGCAGCCGTTGCAGTGGTCGCCCATGCGGTGCAGGTAGGCGGCGCTGCTGACGTAGGGTTTGGTGGCCATCAGCCCGCCGTCTGCCCATTGGCTCATGCCCAGGGTGTTGGGGGTTTCCACCCATTCGAAGGCGTCGATGTAGACGCCCAGGTACCAGCGGTGCACCTCCTGCGGATCGCAGCCGGCCAGCAGGGCGAAGTTGCCCGTGACCATCAGGCGCTGGATGTGGTGCGCGTACGCGCCATCCAGCGTCTGGCGCAGGGCCGAGCGCAGGCAGGCCATGCGGGTGTTGCCGCTCCAGTACCAGGCGGGCAGCGGGCGGGCGTGCCCCAGCGCGTTGCGGCGGGTGTAGCCCGGCATGTGCGTCCAGTAGACGCCGCGCACATATTCGCGCCAGCCCAGGATCTGGCGCACGAAACCTTCGACCGCGGGCAGCGGTGCGTGCCCGTCGCGCCAGGCGGCTTCGGCGCGCGCGATCACCTCCTGCGGGCGCAGCATCTTGACGTTGAGGGCGAAGGACAGCAGCGAGTGGAACAGGCGCGCGTGCCGGGACGACAGCGCGTCCTGAAAGCGCCCGAAGTGCGGCAGGGCATAGGTGATGAACGTATCCAGTTGCGCCAGGGCCTCGGCCCGGTCGAGGGGCCAGCGCAGGGCGTCGGCTTGCGGATCGCCCACGGTGCGCACGCCCGCTGCTACCAGGGTATGCCAAAGCGCGCGGTGGTCGTGGCTGGGGCGCATGTCCGGTGGAGGCGGCGGGTCGCCGCGCCAGGGCTGGCGGTTGTCGGCATCGAAGTTCCAGCGCCCGCCGGCGGGCTGGTCGCCGTCCATCAATACCTGGTGCCGGCGGCGTTGCTGACGATAAAAGTGCTCCATGACCCACTGCCGGTGGCCGGCCAGCGCCTGCGCCACCCCGTCGCGAGGGGTGTAGAAGTGCGCGCTGTCGACGGCGCGCACGGGCACGGGCGCCTTTGCGGCCCAGGCACGCAGTTGCGCATCCAACCGCCATTCGTCGGGCCACTGGTACTCCACGGCCGCAGCGCGGTCGTGTGCGATGAGTGCGTCCAGATTGGTGGTGAGCCGTTGGCGATTGCTGGGGTCGTCGATGGCCACGTACCGGACGCGATGCCCCGCCCCGCGCAGGTGCCGCGCGAAGGCGCGCATCGCGGCGAAGATCGCCAGCACTTTCTGGGCGTGGTGCAGGACGTAGTCCGTCTCCTGCCGCATTTCCATCAACACATACACCACGTCGGCCCGCCGTTGGGCGAACCAGGGGTGCTGCGGATCGAGCTGGTCGCCCAGGATCAGGCGCAGCGTCGGCCCAGTCGCTGTGTCGGGAGTGGCGGTCATCGGCGCGGTGGTGCCAGCGTGGCGGTCGGTGCGCCGGTGCCGCCCGTGTGGGCGCGCTGGCGGCGGCACCGCTCGGAGCAGTAGCGCACCTGATCCCAGTCGCGCGCCCATTTGCGGCGCCAGGCGAAAGGCAAGCCGCAGACGGCGCAAAGCTTGTTGGGCAGGTGGGGTTTGCGGTGCATGATCACCAAAGGCTGAGTTGGGCGGCCGGCGGGGCGCTGCGGCGGCG